>CALISK010000141.1 GCA_938041625.1 uncultured Tenacibaculum sp.
CCCAATTTACTATTAAAATTGCCTTATGAAATATAGACAGTTAACTAAAGAACAATTTGAAAGTTTGCATGAAGAATTTGCTGAATTTTTAGCGACGCAAAGTATTAATGTAGATGAATGGAAAAAAATGAAGCTAGAAAAAACTTCTATCGCAGAAGAAGAGATGAATATTTTTAGTGATATAGTATGGAATGATGTGTTAAATAAGACAAAGTATTTAGAGCATTTTTCTAAAAATACTTTAAATTTATTTGAATGTAAAGAGGAAGAAATTAATAGAATTGTATTGAAAATCAATGGAGATATAGATCTATTAACAAAAGAAGGTTATGAATGGTTGTTAAAAAATTATAATAAAGAGGGTGTAGATTTTTTTAATGCAACAAAAATTTATAAATTAGAGAGAAATTTAGAAATATTTGATTTAATAGAAAAAGGAAGTACCATAAGTAATGGACAATTATATAATTTTTTTAAAAAAATTATAACTTAATTAACAACATTTAGTATTTTGGTCTAACTTTTGCATATTTTAAGTAAACACAATCTGTCAAAATGAAGAAAATTGTAGTAGCATTATTTTTTGGTTTATTAGCTTTCACCGTAAAAGCACAAGAAATTGAAGGTATCTTAACCTCTGGTAAATGGTTTATTGAATCTATACAGGAAAAAGGAGAAGAACCTGAATTATCATCGGATAAAAATGATGAATGGTTGTTTTATTCTAAAGACGGGAAAGTTGAAGAAAATCACTTTGGAGATTTAAAGACTTTTTCATGGACTTATGATAAAAATAAAAAAATGATTAAAATATCTGGTTCAGAAACTATATTTCATAGAGTTATTGAAATTACAGATGCAAAATTAATCGTAGAACTAATAGAAGATATAGGAGATAAGCAAGAAGATAATTTAATGGTTACTTACGTTAAGAACTAAGTAGATTAATTAATAGCTTATCAGTACCTAAAGTAGCAACGCTTTCAATAACTTTTAAATTATTGAAAGCGTTTTTCTGTATAGAAGGTTTTGGGTCTATAAAATAAATTAAAGCATTTTTAGATACAAAATTTACGAGACTAGCAGCAGGGTACACTTGCATAGAGGTACCAATTACTATAAAAATAGCAGCCTTTTCTGTTATTTCAATAGCTTTTTCTAATAAAGGAACATCTTCACCAAAGCAAACAATATGAGGTCTTATTTGAGAACCATCTTTACTTAAATCACCTAAGACAATATCTTTTTGCCAATTAAAAATATCCTTTTCATTTTTAGAACTTCTTGCTTTTAATAATTCACCATGTAAATGAATAATATTTTTACTACCAGCTCGCTCATGTAAATCATCGACATTTTGAGTAATAATATCTACATGGTAATTCTCTTCTAATTTTTTTAAATTAAAATGAGCTTTATTAGGCTTCGTTTTTAATAATTGATTTCTACGTTGGTTATAAAACTCTAAAACTAATTCAGGATCACTATAAAAACCTTGTGGAGAAGCTACTTGCATAATGTCATGACCTTCCCATAAACCATCAGCATCTCTAAAAGTACTAATACCACTTTCAGCACTTATACCTGCACCTGTAAGTATTGCTATTCTTTTCATATATCCAAAGCAATTGTTTAGTAATTAAAAGTAATTATCTTTTATTAATTAAAGCGTTTATTTTATTAAAAAAGCGCGAATATTTATTATAACTAATCGAATATATGTTTAATAACATTTTGGATAGGGCTTAGTATTACTTTTGACAAACAAATAATTAATTAAATAGTATATAAATTATGAAAAAAGTATTGTTAACAATTGCTATAGCAGTTTTAGGTTTTACAGCAAATGCACAAGAATCTGAGGGGCAAACAGAAAAAGGGAAATTTGTAATTGAAGCTAATACAGGTTCAGCAACAACAGGAAATACCTCATTTTCTTTTTCATCTTCAGATGGAAATTCAAATTTTTCTATAGGTTTAGATGGAGGATATTTTTTTATGGATGATTTGGCCGTTAAAGCAGGTTTAGGGTATAATGATTCTCGAGAAGATTTTGTTTATAAAATAGGAGTTGAATATTATATTGGAGGTCAATTTCCAGTTGGTATAGATTTTACAGGTACTTCTTTTGATGGAGGAAGTTCAAATTTATTAGGTTTACAAGCAGGATATGCATATTTCTTAGGAGAAAATGTAAGTGTTAAACCTACAGTTAGATATAATGTTGCATTAGAAGATGGACGACAAGGAGCTTTTCAAGGGCTAATAGGTTTTGCATTATACTTTTAAAAAGTAGAATTAAAAATTAAATAGTATCGTTTTTATTATTGAAAAAATCCCTTGTTTATACAACAAGGGATTTTATATTTTGTATAAATATCTTATAACTTATAGAGATTATTCATCTTCTAAAGAGAAGTTAATAGGAAAACCATATTTAACAGATATTTGCTTCCCATTTTTATAAGCTGGTTCAAATTTAGGTAAATTAGAAACTACACGTATTGCTTCGTCATTTAATATTTTTCCTCCTTTAGGGCCAAGAGCTTTAATGTTAGTTACGTTTCCATCTTGGTCAATAATAAAACGAACCCAAACTTTTCCTTTTATTTTATTTATTAAAGCTTTTTCAGGGTATGAAAAATATTCTTGAATATGTTTCATCATTTCACTGTTAAAACAATCTAATTGATCGTTTCCTTTTTCATTACTACAGTTTGTAAATAAAGGAATATTATCTACAGCACTAAATTTTTGAGCACTTCTAACTTCTTCTTTAGTTAATCTGTTTGTTAATGCTTTAAGGTTTGTCTTAAATTTTAATGATTTAGATATATTTGTCGAATGATTTATAGTAGAAATTCCAGCACCATTTAAATCATTAGTATTTGAAACAACTTGTTTTTTTCTTCTTTTTAAAAATCTAGTTTTTTAACCAGAAATTTTTACTGAAATTTGTCTCGTTTTTTTATTGTTGTTTTTCTTCGATTGTTCAACAGTACATTTAGTAATACTATTAAGGTCAACAATTGGAGTTTTTTCTGAATCACAAGTTTGTTTTTGACCAAAACTAACAGTAACTAAACTAAGAAATAGGATATAGAATAATTTTTTCATGAGTAGGGGATGTTGATTATATTTTCAAATTCTATATACAATTAAGTAAATATTTAATGATAATCTTTAAGTTTATCGATTAACGGTTCATTTTAAGCCATTAGTGGACAATTTTAATAGATTATCTGCGGCATTAAAAGGTGTAGTTTTACTTTGTTCTAATTTTTTAATCTCTTCATCAAGAAGTTTTTTTACTTCCGTATTCTCATAAAAACGTTTCTTTAATTCTTCCTCTATTGTTGAAAATAACCAGTTTTTACTTTGATAGGCTCTTTTCTTTTCAAAATATTGAGTAAGCTTGGCTTGCTGTATATATTCAGAAATCATTGTGTAAACTTCATCAATTCCTTTATTATTAAGAGCGCTAGCAATCATTGTTTTGGGAATCCATCCATTGTCTTTTGGTGGATATAAGTGCAATGCGCGACTAAATTCTACTTTCGCAATTTTGGCATTTTTTATATTATCACCATCAGCTTTGTTAATAATTATGGCATCTGCCATTTCAATAATTCCACGCTTAATACCTTGTAACTCATCACCAGCTCCAGATAGTTTTAAAAGTAAGAAGAAATCGACCATAGAATGAACAACAGTCTCACTTTGGCCAACACCCACAGTTTCAATAATAATAGTATCAAAACCAGCAGCTTCACAAAGAATAATACTTTCTCTTGTTTTTTGGGCCACACCTCCTAATGAAGTTCCTGAAGGAGAAGGGCGAATGAATGCATTTTTATCAGTTACCAATTGCTCCATTCTAGTTTTATCACCTAGAATACTTCCTTTATTTATAGAACTACTAGGATCTACGGCAAGTACAGCTACTTTTTTGCCAATATTAGTTAAGTATTTACCAAAAGTTTCTATAAAAGTACTTTTACCAACACCAGGAACTCCTGTAATACCTATTCGTATCGATTTGTTAGCATGCGGTAAGCAAGCATCTAAGATGGAATTTGCTTTTTGTAAGTGCTTTTTATTAGTACTTTCAACTAAAGTTATTGCTCTGCTTAAAAAAGTAATGTCACCTTTTAAAATTTTAGAAACATAATCTTCTATAGAAGCTTGTTTACGTCTATTAATTTTAATTTTTTCTGCAGAGTTAGCACTGGTTGTTTCTGGTTGAGAAACACCTTCTTTTTCTGATAAGTTTGATTTCGAATTCTTTGCCATTAATATATCTCAACTAAATACTATTTGTAAATTTAGAAATAAAATTGTTGTAAAATGCAACGCATTTAAAAATGTATCGTCTTTAAGGCAAGAAACCTGTTAATGAAATCAACCAAACAGCTACAACAAAAACTCATAAAAGAGTGTAAACGGCAAAAACCAAAGGCACAATTACAATTATATAATATGTATTGTAAGGCAATGCTTCAAATAGCTTATAGATATGTAAAAGATATAAGTTTGGCTGAAGATGTAATGCAAGATGCTTTTATAAAAGCTTTTAAAAAAATAGATTCTTATACGGGTAAAGTAGCATTTGGAGCTTGGTTAAAAAAAATAGTAATTAATCAAAGTATAGATGAATTAAAGAGGAAAAAACTATTAACAATATCTATAAATGAAGAAGTTTTAAATGTTGTAGAAGATACCAATTGGAAAGTAGAAAATGAAGTTACTAAAGGAGTGATATTAAAAGCAATAGCTGAACAAAAAGAGAAATATCGATTTGTGTTAAACTTGTATTTAATTGAAGGTTTTGATCATAATGAAATAGCAGAAATATTAGGAATAACAGTAACTACCTCTAGAACACATTTAATGAGAGGTAAAAAATTAGTGAAAGAATACTTAAACACAAAGAATTATGCCGAAGGATATTAGAGATTTAATGAAAGACTTTAAAGAAGAAAATTTAGAGCTTTCAAATGAACACGAGCAAAAGTTTAAAAATAAAATGCAAGAAGCTTTTCCTATAGAAAAGAGAACATATAAATGGATGTACGTTGCTGCATCTGTAATAATACTTTTAACATTAGGATCTAAGTTTTACAATGTTTATAACGAGAATAAAACACAGATAAAAGACAACATCCAAGAAATAAATTTAGGAAACCTCTCTCCTGAAATGCAAAAAATTGAAAAATACTATTTAACAGCTATTAATTATGAAATAGCAAGTTTAGAAGTTACTCCAGAAAATAAGGCCTTATTAGATGAGTATTTAGAGAGGATAAATAAGTTAGATATTGATTATAAACGTTTAAACCTAAAATTAAAAGAAGAAGGTATAAACAACGCTACAATCAATGCTTTAATAACAAATCTTCAATTACGCTTACAACTTTTAATTCAGTTAAAAGACACAATTAATGATTTACAATCTAAAGAGAATAATAATGAAAATATTATCATATAAAATAGTACTATTCTTAATTTTTAATGGAAGCATTTTAAATGCTCAAAAAATTAAAGAAAATTATAAAGAAGAGTTTCTTGTTACACCCAATGTTGTTATTGATGTGAATACAAGACATTCAGATATTGAAATTGAAACATGGGATAAAAATAAAGTAGTAATAGAAGCTTTTATGATGGTTGATGGAGTAGAGGTTACTGAAAAAATGAAAGATGATTTTTATAAAAAATGGAATTTTAAAGCAATAGGTAATAAAGAGAAGATTACAATAACATCTAGATCAAATTCAAATATAGATATTCATTCTTTTGATTTTGATTCACCAGATTACAGTTTTTTTAATAATTCTTTAAGTGATTTCTCATTGGGTAGCTTAGATATTTTAGATTCACTAGATTTTATAATGCCTCCTATGCCACCAATGATGTCAGAACTTCCTTTAGCACCAATGCCACCTTTACCACCAATGCCTCCAATGGAAAATTTACCATCAGAATTTAATTTTGAAGCCTATAAGGAAGATAAAAACTATTTAGAAAAATGGAAAAAAGAAAATAAAGATGTATTAGGTAAAAATGCAAAGGTTAAAATAGGTAAAAACTCAATTTCAATTACAAGTGATAACTCTAATATAACCATTAATGAATTAAGAAAAGAGAGACTAAAAGAAAGACTAAAAATAATAGAGGATAAAAGAGAGAGGTTAAAACAGGAGTTAAAAGAAAAAAGGAAAGAGAGAATGAAAAGGATAAAAAATAGAAGAGAAGAATTAAACAAAAAAATAAGTAAGAAAAGGAAAGAGCAAAAAAAACAGTTAAAAGAAAGAAGAAAAGAAATTCAAAGTTTATTAAAAAAACGAAGTAAATTAAAAATTAAAAGATTCATTCGTATTAAAACACCTAAAAACGCAAAATTTAATATGAATGTAAAATATGGAGCATTGAGTTTTTCAAAATAAATTAGTAAGTATTTAAAAGTATTAATTGAAGACTAATGAGGATTCATAATTGTATAATAAATAAAATAATATTATTATTAATTGTGGTATTTGTAAACAATTCTGAAGCTCAAACAAAAAGAAAAATTTTAAGTTTTGAATTTGAAAAAGATACTTTAAATGGAGTTTTAAATGAACCTAATAATAGCTCTAAAGGAATTGTTATTATAGTTCATGGTTCAGGAAAAACAAATGCTGTGTTTCAAGAATGGTATTTAGATGTAAGAGAAACATTTTTAAAGGCAGGTTATAGCACCTACATGTGGGACAAAAAAGGGTGTGGTAAAAGTAGCGGAGTATTTAATTATAACCAAACTGTTCAAAACAGTGCTTCTGAAGTAATAGCTGCTATAAATACCTTAAAGAAAAAAGAAATAGAAGGAATAAATAATATTGGTTTATGGGGAATTAGTAGAGCTGGTTGGATTAATCCTATTGTAATTAATCGATATAAAGATATTCGATTTTGGGTTTCTGTAAGTGGCGTTGATGCTAAAGAAAATTTTAAATACCTATTAAAACAAAATTTAAGGATTTATAATTATTCGAAAGATTCCATTGATATACTTGTCTCAGAATGGTTAAAAGGAACGACGCTTGCTCATTCTGGTGCTAAGTTTGAAACGTATAAAAAGGCAACTCCTAATCTTAGAAAAAATAAATTTTGGTTAAGGTTTACAATAGGAGGAATAACCGAAAAAAAATATTATTTTAATCAAAAAAAATTAAAGAAAGAAAGGCTAGATAGTGATAGTGGCCTACAAACCTATATAGATGACTTTGAGTCCGTTTAAAAAATATAGAATGTCATGTATTGGCATTGTTTGGAGAAAAGGATATGAATGTTGATTGGAATAAAACTAAATCTATATATAAGAGAACAATGGGAGATAAAAAGATTTTAACAGTAAAATCTTTTGAAAATTGTAATCACAATTTATTTCAATGTAAAACAGGAGGTTTTTATGAAATAATAGATAACAATTTACCATGGAATAGATGTAATGGTTTCCTAGATTCAATAACTAATTGGTTAAAAAAAATCAAATAAATTATTATGAGTAAAAGAAGAAGGGTTTTGTTTTTTCTGCTGTTAATATTTATAAGTACAGCTTTTAGTCAAAAAGAGTTTGTAAAAATAGAAAGTAATAAAGTGTTAAGTGTATTCAGTTTTTTAGAAACAATAATAGAACAGCAAGGGACTTCAACCTCATTTAATAAATATATTAAAGAAAAATTAAATGATAAAACACAGTTTAGAGAGCTTGTAAAATCGTATAAAAAACTTAATTTATATTACAATATAGAAAGACAAGAATACCCTACAGATAGAAGTTCATCTGGTACTAATACTAAAAATTTACTTTGGATAATTGCTTCAAATTCTAAAACAATTAACGATTTTAATGAACGTATTATAGGGATTTTACCACATAATACCCAAGTTGAGTTAATAAAATTATTAAAAAGGGGAACAGCATTTTATGATACTCTTATTTGGGATAAAGAAGAAAAACATACTTTAAAAGTAGAAAAAGAATTAACAGTTTATAAAGATAAAATCAAAGATTTATATCTGAAAATTAGTAAGTTTTATAATACGATTTGGGATTTTAATATTCCTTTTAAGGTAGTTATATATCCAATACCTCTAAAAAAAGGAAATACAACAGCTATAGCTAAAGGTAATACACTTATTTGTAGTTTTCTTTCACATAGAAAAAATGAGTATAAAGGAATATTAGGTATTATAATTCATGAAATGTGCCATGTTTTATATAAAGAACAAAAAGCAAGCTTTCAACATAAAATAAATATGTGGTTTAATACATCTAAATCACCATATGCATCTTTAGCTTATTCTTATTTTAATGAAGGATTAGCAACAGCTCTTGGAAATGGCTGGGCTTATAAACAAATTCATAACCAGATTGATAAAGGAGATTGGTATAATGATATTTATATAAATGGATATGCGCATGCTTTGTATCCATTAATAACCTCATATTTAGAAGAAAATAAAAGTATAGATAAGTTTTTTGTAGAAAAAGCAATTATGTTATTTGCAGAAAAATTTCCAAAAGCGATAAAAGAAACCCCTATTTTAATGAATAAAGTACAACTGTTTTCAAATACAGAAAACGAAAAAGAAATAGATAAAATAATGAATGCTATGCATAAGAATTTCAATATTCGTTCTATGTGGTTCTCTTCTCCTATAGTTTCAGAAAAATCGATAAGTAGTTTTTCTAAAAAAAGAACAACAAAACTATTCATTATAGATTCTAATCATAAAAAAACGATAGAAAAACTGAATATAAATTATCCTAAATTGAATATTGAAAATGATGTAAATACGCTTAGTATAAGAAAAGATGAAGGATCACAAAGTATGTTTTTAATTATCAATATTAAAAACTATTCTCAATTAGAAAAAGGAATTAAAACGTTAGCGAGACTTAAGCATTTAGAAAACAATAAAAATTATAAAATAGAATAATTTTAATTTTAATTAAGGAAAAATTCTTTTCAAAAGTTTATGATTTAACTTGATAAAAAGTAGCTATATTTACATTTTAAATTAGTATAATTTTCATGGAGCTATACAAGGAAAATCAACTCAAAATATATAATTCTTTATCAAAGTCTAAAGAAATTTTTAAAACTGTAACAGAGGGTAGAGTAGGAATGTATGTTTGCGGACCTACAGTATATAGTAATGTGCATTTGGGTAATTTAAGAACCTTTATGTCTTTTGATATGGTATTTCGTTATCTATTGCATTTAGGATATAAAGTACGTTATGTACGTAATATTACAGACGCAGGGCATTTAGAGAGCGATGCAGATGAAGGAGAAGATAAGATTGCTAAGAAAGCAAGGTTAGAAGAAATTGAACCAATGGAAGTGGTGCAACGTTACACCGTAAACTTTCACGAAGTTACTGCAAAATATAATTTCTTGCCTCCAAGTATAGAACCTACAGCTACTGGTCATATTGTTGAACAAATAGAAATGATTAAAGAAATCATGGATAAAGGTTTGGCATACGAAGTAAATGGTTCTGTATATTTCGATGTTATTAAATACAATAGCGATGGAAATAATTATGGAATTCTTTCTGGTAGAAATGTAGAAGATGCAATTCATAATACAAGAGCCTTAGATGGACAATCAGAAAAACGTAATCCACAAGATTTTGCTTTATGGAAAAAAGCAGATGAACGTCATATTATGAAATGGCCATCTCCATGGAGTGATGGTTTTCCTGGTTGGCATTTAGAGTGTTCAGTAATGAGTTCTAAATATTTAGGAGATCAGATTGATATTCATGGGGGAGGAATGGATTTAAAATTTCCACACCATGAATGTGAAATAGCACAATCTCACGCTTGTTCAGGTGTACAACCTGTAAATTATTGGATGCATGCGAACATGCTGTTATTAAATGGTCAGAAAATGGCTAAATCTACAGGGAATAATATATTACCAGAAGAAATATTAACAGGAAGTAATAAGGAAATTCTAAGTAAAGCATTTGGT
This sequence comes from uncultured Tenacibaculum sp., assembly GCA_938041625.1. GTDB lineage: Bacteria > Bacteroidota > Bacteroidia > Flavobacteriales > Flavobacteriaceae > Polaribacter. The sequence continues at coordinate 10,029 of CALISK010000141.1, forward strand.
GTAGGTGTAGTACGTTTTTTTATTATGCAAGCGCATTACCGTAGTATCTTAGACTTTTCGAATGAAGCTTTGTTAGCTTCAGAAAAAGGTTTTAATAAACTAATGGAAGCTGTTGGTATTTTAAAAGAATTAAAAGTTACAGAGAAGTCAACATTTAATGTATCAGAATGGAAACAGAAATGTTATGATGCAATGAGTGATGATTTTAATACACCTATTTTAATTGCAAATTTATTTGAAGCTGTAAAATTTATCAATCAACTTAAAGATGATAAAGCAACAATTACTGCAGAAGATTTAGAAGTATTAAAAACAACTTTAGATGTATTTGTTTTTGATGTTTTAGGTTTAGTTAATGATGGCAAAGAACAAAGTTCAGATAAATTAGAAGGAGCTGTAGAGTTGTTAATTAAATTAAGAAAGGAAGCAAGAGAGAATAAAGATTGGGCATTATCAGATCAAATTAGAGATGAGTTGTTAGAAATTGGAATTCAATTGAAAGACGGTAGAGAAGGAACTTCATTTTCTGTAAATTAACTATTGAAAAAAATACTTACATATCCATTTATTTTATTAATTCGTTTTTATCAAACGGCTATTTCACCTTATACACCTGCAACATGTAGGTATAACCCAACATGTTCTGCTTATAGTTTAGAAGCATTAAAAAAACATGGTTTGTTTTATGGTGGATGGCTGTCAATAAAAAGAATTTTTAGTTGTCACCCATGGGGAGGTAGTGGGCATGATCCGGTACCAGATAAAAAAAAACATAAAAAATAAATTTATTTATAAATGAATTACTTAGCAATTACTTGGAATTGGAATCCAGAAATTTTTAATATTGGTGGATTTAGTATTCGTTGGTATAGCTTAATGTTTGTAATAGCATTTGTGTTAGGAACTTATTTGATGAAGAAGATTTTTGTTGAAGACAAAATTCCTGAAGACAAAATGGACCCTCTGTTTATGTATACATTTATCTCAATGCTTATAGGAATGCGTTTAGGTGAAGTATTTTTTTATAGTTGGGCAGATTATCAAGATAATTTGTTAAGAATTATACTTCCTTTTAGAAGACAAGAAGGGGCAGAAATGATTTTTGGTATAGTTAAAGGATGGAAATTTACAGGTATTTCTGGGTTTGCTAGTCATGGTGCTGCTATTGGAATTCCTATAGCATTGTATTTTTATGCAAGAAAGCACTTAAAAAAATCATGGTTATTCATTTTAGATAGAATGGGTATTATGGTTGCTTTAGCAGGTTTCTTTATTAGATTGGGTAATTTCTTTAATTCTGAAATTTATGGAAAACCTACAGGATCTAGTTTTGGAGTGATTTTTAAAAGAGCAGGAGATAAGTTTCCTAGCCATCCTACTCAACTATATGAAGCTTTCAGTTATTTAATATTATTCTTTGCTTTATGGCATTTATATTGGAAAACTAACAAGAAACAGAAAGAAGGATATTTATTTGGAGTCTTTATGATTGCTTTATGGTCTTTACGTTTCTTAATTGAATTTGTTAAAAAAGCACAAGTAGATAGCAGAGAAGATTGGGTATTTAATTCTTTAAACACAGGTCAGGTTTTAAGTATTCCTTTAATATTAATAGGAGTTTGGTTAGTATTTAGAAAAAACAAAACTGTTTAAAATCTATTATTGTTGATAAATTGTTTGTTTTTTATTGTTTTTATTGAATTTTGAATAAAAACAACTAAATTAGTTGAGAATCAATAAAATATATATAACCTTTTATTACTTTCAAGAACCTGAAAATAGTAAGAAAACACTAACTAAGCAAGAATAAAAACTGTAAATGCAGGATCATTTACAATACATTGTAGAACAAATAAAGATTTTTTTAGAAAATGATCATTATGTGTTTCCTGAGGATTATTCACGCGTTCGGAGAATATTTGAATTGGGATTTTGTGTAATAAATTAAATTCTTAACCAAAAAGAAAGAAAAATAAAAACCCATTATAAAAATCAATTTATAATGGGTTTTTTCTTATTTGAAACTTTTTAAATCTTTTTAAAATCAAAATCTTTAATAGGTGAAGAAATATCAATTAAAGTGCCATCAGGATCTTTTAATAATAATCGCTTTTGCCCATAAGGCATGTTTGTTGGCTCACTAATAATTTCAAATTTCAATGATTTTGCAATCTTAAAAATTTCATCTGTATTATCTACTATAAATGTAATATAAAAACCCTGAGGGAAATTTTGAAAGCCCTTAGGTATTGTTTCATTAGTTCTATCTATTATTCCTAATTCAAGTTTTTTATCCTTTGAAACTAAATGAATAAACCATTCACTATTATAACTAATATTAAAGTCAAATAGCTTTGTGTAAAAAGAACAACTCTCTGTTAAATTATTTGAACAGATGTTTGTCATCATTCGATTAATGTTATTCACTTAGTTTAATTTAAAAGTTTTTATAAAAATAGACTACTAAAGTTATAATTTTATTGACTTATTGATACATTATTATAACTATCTACTAAATTAATGATTTTAAGTTTTTTATTAAAGTCAGTTAGGCTTTCTACTTTTCCTTTTTTAATAAGAATTGTTTTTTCTGAATTGGGTAACATGTTAAAATAGTTATCAGAAAAATTTTCGTCAAATTCACCTGAGGCAAAAACACCAATCGCTAATTTTTTACTTTTAATAGTAATACTATAGTTAGTTTCGGTATGGTTTGTTTCAAAAGAAATTTCTGGATTTGGTAAATTCAATTCTTTAAAAGGTACTAAGAAATGTTGTTTGCTGTCAATTATTTTATTTCCGTCAGAAAAACTAGCCTGTAAAAAAACAGTATTGAATTGACTTTTAAACTGATCAAGATCTTCTTTTAAAATTTCATAATAAACTTTAGAGTTATTAGCATCTACAGCTACATCTTTTTTCCATTTTTTTAATTCATTTCCTTCAAAATCAAGTAAACGAATTTCTAAATTTCCATTTATGTTTTTTAAAGAATCTGTAGCAACAAAAACATGTATACTTTTTGATTTTTTATCAAAACTAACAATCGTCTTTTTAAAAGATTTTTTAACGCCATAATGTAATGCCTTCCATTTACCAAAATAATCGATACTAGACCATGATGCTACTGGCCAACAGTCATTAATTTGCCAATATAAAGATCCCATACAACGATATCTATTTTTTCTATGTGCTTCTATTCCGGTAGTAATTCCATATGCTTGTAATAAATGACTTACGTATAAAAAGCTAGGAAAATCTTTTGGCTTTTTATAATGTCGTAACATATATTCTTCGATGGTACCATTTCCAATACTAGATCGTTGGTGAGATTTCATAACTTCAGAAAAAATATCATGATCTTTAGGTAATGCATATTTATTTACTGTAGCTAATTCAGGAAAAGATTGAAACCCAAATTCAGACATAAATCGAGGAATTTTTACATTATAATTTTCAAAAGGTTCTTTACCCCACCAAACTCCCCAATAATGAGCATCTCCGTTATCGTGAGACTCAGGAACTCCTAATTCACTACTAGGAGAGGAAGCCCAATACCTTCTGTTATTATCATATTCGTTTACAACATTAGGTAAAACTTTATGAAAGATGTCTGTATATGCTTTCCAAACAGTATTTGCAACCTCTTCAGATTGTTTTTCTTTTGTTTGCTTTTTCCATCCCCAACGTTCCCAAGCAGATAGTACTTCATTATTACCACACCAAAGTGCTATTGAAGTATGATTACGTAATCTTTTTACATTATCTATAGCTTCTTGTTTTACACTTTCTAAAAAATTAGGATCACCAGGATACATGGCGCAAGCAAACATGAAATCTTGCCAAACTAATAGCCCCATTTCATCACAAAGTTTATAAAACTCATCATTTTCATATACACCACCTCCCCAAACACGAATCATGTTCATGTTAGCCTCTTTGGCAGAGTTTAATATATGCAAGTAATTAGATTTTTTTACACGAGGAAGAAATATATCTTGAGGTATGTAGTTTGCTCCTTTCATAAAAGTGGGTTTTCCATTTACTTTGAAGTAAAAAGAATTACCAATAGAGTCTTTTTCGGTAATTAATTCAACAGTACGTAAACCAACTTTATGGTTTATAGTATCAGAATGCCTATTAGCACTAACTTTTACATTTACATTATATAATTTTTGAGCTCCCATACCATTTGGCCACCATAATTCTGGATTTTCAATTTTAAATGGAATAGTTAGTTTCTGAATACCAGACTTTAAAGATTTATTTTCTTTTTTAACTAGTTGATTATTAACAAAAATTTCAATATCACATTTTTCTAATTCTTTAGAGATATCTAATTCAATTTCAGCATTTAAATTAGCCTTGTCCTCAATGCTTTTTTGACGAATAAAAACATCGTTAATTTTAAAATCATTCCAACTTCTTAATAAAACAGGTTTCCATATTCCTGAAGTTACTAAACGAGGCCCCCAATCCCATCCAAAATGATAACCAGCTTTTCTAGAAAAAATACTTACTTTTTTATTTCCATCAACCTTACCAATTTCTGATAAGTCGTTATCTGAAACTGTAATACTATAATCAATAGCATCATGTTTTTGAATTCCTTTTTTTATTGGGGATTCTAATACAATTCGAACTTCATTCGTTTTTAGTTTTAAATGAGGTTTAATATTCACAGTATATGTACGAAACATATTATCTGTTTCTAGTATTAAATTATCATTTAAGTATACTTTAGAATACGTATCTAAACCTTTAAAATCTAGTTCAATAAATTCTCTAGACAATTCTTCTTTAGAAACATTAAACATAGTTCTATATTCCCAATCTACTTTGTCTACCCATTGTACATCGTGTTCGTTTAACCGATAAAATGGATCTTTTATTTTTTTATTAGCAAGTAAGTCTGTATGAACAGTTCCTGGGACAGTAGCTTTTAGCCAAGTGCTATCTGTTGCTTTTTTAAATTCCCAGTTTGAATTTAATTCCATTTCATTTACAATAGAATTTTTACATCCGACTAAAGAGAATACAAATATTATTATGAAAAAGTATATGGTTTTTTTCATGAATTGATTAATTATAAGTTGTTTAAAAAAAATTTAAACGAATATAATTGAAATAAAGAAGGAAGACTTGACTTTTTACAGCATTATCTAAGCATAAATAAACTACTGTTAACTTTCTTTTTTCTTTGGTTTATATTTTCTGCTCCAATAAGCAATGTAAAAGCTACCTATTATAGAAGGTAACGTCCAAGAAATTAAATTACCTATACCTAAACCAGCAACGATAAATGCTGTTATAGAAGCAATTAAAGCTCCTGATATTTTACTAATATGATTTCGTAACCAAGCATTTTTTTGTTCTTTATATTTTTTGAAAAAAGAAAAGTCTTTTATAGTTAGTAATAAACCAAAACTACCGAAGAATAAATATAGAATATTATTGTTTATTTTTTGAATGAAACCTAAAACCCCAAATAGAACCATAATAATAGAAATAACTAACATACTACCAGAAATTAATTTATCTGTAATAGTTGCTTTTTCTTTTAATTTTGGTTTAAAAGTTAGAGCTCTATTACCTGCTAATACAAGATATATAGTAAATAAACTAATAGAGAATAAAAAAGGATTTTCATGCTTAGGCATACAAGCAATAGGCAAAGAAATAATAGAACTAGTAAGCATACCAATAGAAAATAATTTTCCCATTTTTTTATGAAGCTTACTTCCTTTTTTAACGATGGCACTACCAATTCCTGTTATTAAACCTAAACCTCCAAAGAAGGCATGAATATAAATAGCTATTTTAATACTGTTCTCGATCAATTTGTTAATTTTTATAGTTAGTCAAATATTAAAAAGTTACTTGAATAACTATAAATTAATTTACCAAACTGTTATTTTTAAAGGATGAATTGCTTTTTTTGCAAAAAAAGCAGGCCTTAAATGTTATATCTAAGGCCTGTTTTCTTTTAATTATAAGTTTGTTTCAACTTATTCCAATTTTTATCTGCTGTATTTTTAAGCTTTGAATGATTTTTCTCGTTTAACCATAATTGTTTTGCGTCTAATTCTAAATTATTAAGGAATAAATAGTATTTGTTATTTGAAACGATAAATTTATTAGGATCTACTCTAAATTTTGCACCAGCATAAGCACCAAAGGCACAGTAACCACCATATTGAGGTAAATATTTAGACGGATTTCTATCAAAAGATTTCTTTTGTTCTGTAGAAGTGAAATAATAAACGATATCCTTATGTTTTGATTTAAAGTTTTTATCTCCTTTTTGAGCTAAATTTAAATCTAAGTATGAAACAGGGCTATAGCCTTGTAAGGCAATATTACTGTTGTCTATATTATTTCCTTTTTTATCTTGACCAAAAGAAGATATACTTAAAGAGATGAAAGCGATTGTAATTAATGATTTTAAAGTATTCATGTTTATTAATTGTTTTAAATTGTTATTATTTTGTTTGTGTTATTAATTCCGGTTTATGAAGGCTAACTACTATTAAAACTGTAATACCGTTTATCCAATAGTAGTAAGCATCAATACCTTCAAAAGAAAAAAGAAAAGGGGCTATTATAAAGGTTATAGCAACTATAAAGTCTATTAATAAATGAAATTTATAGGGTATTATTTTAATAACTCCTAAATCATGGTTTGTTAAAAAAGTTAGAATAAAAGCTGCTATTCCTGTATAAACTGATAACCATTGCGCTATAGAACTTGAATTTCCTAGTTGTAACAAAAAAGGAAGAATAATTAAACCAATTGCTACAGGATAATCTAAAAAAGCGTGAATTTTTTTTGTAATGAATTTCATGATAGAGAATTATTGTGCATTAAAATATTCTTCTTGTATAACTTCTCCTTTGTCATTCCATTCTCTACGAATTACTTCATGCCAATATATTTTACTATTATCTTTCATATCAAAATCGAACGTAAATTCAGAAGCAGAACTATTACCATCTACAATAGATTTATGATGTTTAATACCATTTACTTTTGCAATAGCATTTAAAAAGCCTTGCATTTTATTTACCATTTGTTCTTTAGAACTGGTAGTAGAGTTTGAATAATCAGAAGTATTTGCATTATCAGCAAAATAAACCTTAACAGCATTTACAATGTCACCTTGTGCTACCATTGCATCTATTTTTTGTACTTGATTTTTAATATCCATTTTATGTGTGTTTTTGAGTTAAATATTTACACTACAAAAATGGGATCCTTTTGAAAGGTTTTTAGTACAAATTAAGCGCTATTGATTGTACTTTTTTTCTAAAAACTGTGTTGGAGTAATTTTAGTATAGTTTTTAAAGAAGGAAGAGAAGTGGTTGGGCTCTTCAAAACCTAACATGAAAGCAATGTTTTTTATTTTTTCTCCTGTTAGTAATAAATCTTTGGCTGTACGAATCATTTCAAAACGTATAAGTTGCCCCATAGAAGTATTTAGTTTTTGACGTACTTTTTTAGAGAGTGTTTTCTCAGACATGTACATTTTATCTGCATAAAATGATTGTGTTCTCTGTGTTGCGTGAAATTCTTGAAGTAATTGAAAAAGATTCGCTTCAAAATCATCTTCTAATTGATATCCTATTTGATCTCTAAATTGCCCTGGTGTTAAACCGATATTCTTTTTAAAGTTTTTAACAAAATATGCTGCATCTTTATACCCTTGCTCATAAGCAATAGATTTTATAGGTTTATTTGAGAAAGCAATTAATTTTTGATCTTCAATTATTCGTTTTTTAACTTCTAATTTTTTGATGCTAACACCAAGTTTGTTTTTTACTAAATAATTTATGTTCTGATTATTACTTGTTAGTTTTTGTATTAATTGATCTATAGAAAGATGATTCTTAAATTCTTGATCTATTACTTCCTTTAGGTCGAAAATAATTTGATATTCAGTTTTAGCAGCATTAAAAGGGTTTTGCCAATACCATTGGTTTATAGATATATCTATGATGTCTTTAGAAGAAGAGAAGAGGGCATCAGATAAAAATTTCTGACAATCTTTACATTCAAGATAATTTATATATCCTAAAGAAATTAGGTGTTTAAAAAGAATTCTAACATCTGTATTTGAATGTAAGTCTTTAGTATTAAAATTAATTTTACGAACTAAAAATAAATCAGATGAAAACTTTATATACTGACCTTTTTCAAGGAAAATTAATTTATCATCCCAATTTAAATAATTTTTAAAATCAACTTGAATGGCTCCTTTTCCTTCTAAAATATGAAATAAGGTATATTCCTCTATAAAATAAACTTCATTAGCCTTAGGTTTAAATTTTTTTACCATACACTTATTCTATAAAGAAAGATGTTCATTTTATGTGAAGCAATTAGAATTTCATTCGAAGTTTAAAATTTAAAACTCTACCAGTCATAAAATTTGGAATACCTACTTGTTGTTTACTAAATACATCTCTAACCCAAGTGTTTGTTATAGAGTTTTGAATATCGAACATATTAAACAATTCTAAACCAGCAGTCAATTCTTTAAAGTTACCTAAAAAATTACTAGTTGCTTTTTTATTAGCGTCTACAAAAATATAAGAAACTCCAATATCTGCTCTTTTATAATCTCTTAGTCTATTTTGAAAATCATAAACATCAGCATAAGCCGGAGCCCCACCAGGTACACCTGTGTTGTATACCAAATTTAAATATGCTTTTAAATCAGGTAAATTTGGAACATAATCTTGAAAAAGAATTCCTAATTTAATACGCTGATCTGTTGGTCTGGCAATATAACCACGATTATTAATATTTTCTTCAGTTTTTAGATAACCAAAACTTACCCAACTATCATTACCAGGAACAAATTCTCCATTTAATCGAACATCTAAACCATAAGCATAAGCTTTAGTTATATTATCTGCTCTGTATCGAATACGAACATTATCTACAGAATATGCATTTACATCATCTAAATCTTTATAATATAGTTCTGTAACTAATTTAAAAGGACGATTCCACATAGTAAAACTATAATCGTTACCTAATACCAAATGAATAGATTTTTGAGCTTTAACATCTGGGTTTATTTGTCCGTCAAAACCTCTTAATTCTTTATAGAAAGGAGGTTGAGAATAAATTCCTCCAGAAATTCTAAAGAGCATATCACTTTTCCAATCAGGTTTAATAGCAAATTGACCTCTAGGACTAATAATGATTTGATTAGTAGTGTTTTTTCCTCTTGCATCTATAGACCAGCTATGAGCTCTAACTCCAACATTAAACCATACTTGATGATCGTTCCAATTTGTTTTTCTACTAAATTGAAGAAAACCAGTAACTCTATTAATATCAACAGCATTTTGAGCTCTTACATTTTGAAAAGGTTCTATAGGGCCAGTAAACGGTTGATATGGTTGATCATTTCTAATGTTTAAAATAGTTGGACGGATAGAAAAGCCAACACTATCTATAATTTCCCATTCTCTAATTCTATCTTTAATATTTTCGGTTTGGTATTTTATACCTGCTCTCCATTCATTATTGTTATCTTTTAAAGTAGCTCTAACTTGAATGTTGTTTATAAATGCATCTAAATCATTACGCGCATGATTTAATTGAGAACCAATACCCCTAGAAAACTCTACTTCTCCAAAATCTTCATCACCAATATTAGTATTTACTTCTCCTAACCTATAAGCAGCATTAATATCGAAGTGTTCCTCTTCCTGAGTATTAAAAGAAGATATAGTTCCTGTTAGTTTTAACTTGTCTGAAACTTTATAATCTGCGCTAAAAGCACCAAATAAGGTTTGAAAAGAATCTTCTTCTTGTCCTTGATAAAAAACGGTTAATTCAATAGGGTTTACAATAGTCCCAAAACGAGTTTGCCTTGTTAAAGGTTTGTAGTTGTAATTGTTTAAAGAAAAATTACCTAAAAAATTAAGAGATAATTTATTGTTAACGTCATAGGTTAAAAATGTTTGAATGTCAGAAAAATTAGGTCTAAAATTAACGTCTGTTTGTTTTGAGTTAACCAATAAACTATTATCTCTGTATCTAGCACTTAATATTGCGCTTAATTTTTTATTAAAAAATACACCTTCGGTAGTTATACTACCGCCAAGTAAACTAGCATCTACTTGAGTTGCAAAATCTTTAGGTTTCCTGTATGTTATATCTAGAACAGAAGATAGTTTATCACCATATTTTGCTTGAAAACCACCTGCTGAAAAATCTATGTTTTGAATTAAGTGTGAATTAATAAAACTTAAACCTTCTTGTTGACCAGATCTAATTAAAAAAGGTCTGTATATTTCGATACCATTTACGTAAACTAAGTTTTCATCAAAGTTTCCTCCTCTAACATTATACTGAGTACTTAATTCATTATTGTTATTTACTCCAGGAAGTGTCATTAAAACAGTTTCTACACCAGCATTAGGACCTACAACAGTTGCTACTTTCTTTACATCTATTTTAGTAATACCTTCTGCTTGTTTTTTTCTGTTTTTAACAATAACTTCTTCTAGTTCATCATTTTTTATTTTCAAATTAGGAGTATAGTTAATTGTTCTTTTTCCTCTAGTAGTAAACTTTTTGACAAGTGTTTTATAAGAGATATGAGAAAAAGTAACAGGAACCGTTTTTCGAATAGGTATTTGAAATTCAAAAAAACCATTTTTATCAGTAATTGTTCCTTTATCTAAATAAGAAATAGCAACGCCTTCAATAGGATCTTTAAATTTATTTGTAATTTTTCCTTTAATGGTTGACATTTTCTGAGAAAAAATTAAAATAGGGAATAGGAGAGTAAATAAGAGTGTCTTCAAAATAATTTATTCTTTACGGTAAAAAGTGGTTGAAATTGTTTTGGTATTACCAACATTGTCTGAGACTACAATTTTAAAAATATGTTTGCTGCCTACTAATTCTTTGTCAGAAAAATCATAAGTTAAAAGGCCTTTTTTATGATTGTATTCCATTAAAATCCAATCATTATCTATACTAGCCCTGAAACTTCTAATACCAGATTCGATATCTTTAATTTTAACTTTTAATGTTTTGTTTTGAGAAATCCATTTGCCTTTTGAAAAGTTTACAAGAGTAATAGTTGGTTTTTTTGTATCAAATTTTAAAGAATAAGAACCTAATGTTTTTTGGTTAGTGTATGCTTTATTTGTTTTCTTTTTTGTTGATACATATCTGGGATATTTCTTTTTGGTAACATTAGCAATATAAACCTGTTGTTTTTCTTTAGAAGTTAGATTAGAAATATTAAATGTTAATGTAAATTTTTTATTTAGAGGTATAGTTGGTTCATGAATTTTAGCAATTCCGTCTATAACATTGAAATCAATAAACGTATCATAATAAAAACTATTTTTAGGAAAAGCTATAGTTGCTTCATTTTGTTGAAATTTATTAAATTTTTTCGCAAATATTTTATACGATGTTGTATCTTTTTTTGTAATAATAGGTATACTTTTAATTCCTTTAATAGGAATTTTTAAAGTAGAAGTATTTCCTTTAAAATCTTTAGCTACAATTTCTACATTATAATTTTCTTCTGGTTTAATAGATAAATTACCCTCATTAATTAAGTTTTCATATAAACTAAGTTTATTCTCTTTTACACGATGTGTTTTTTGAAAACGCTTTTTATATTTAGCATAATGCTCAAAATCAATTAGTAAGTTAATGTATTTACTTTCAGAAAAAGAAAAAGTTTCTAAATCATGATAATAAACTTTATTTCCATTAATGTACATTTCTAAACTATAAATTCCATTTCTATTAGGAGCATCATCTAAACGATCAAAAACACTAATACCTAAACCAATACTTCCGTTTGCAGTAAAACGTTGGGCAATGTAATTGCTATCGTCTATTTTCTTTATAGGAATAATAGTTTTATCATTAGAGTTATTTACTTGTGCATTATTATCTAAAGGAAAAACCATTAATTTTTCAATTATTGGGCTTTTAGAGTCCGCAGGAAATAAGCCAAAATGTAAAGGGTTTATAATCTTTTCAGTTTTAGAATCTCTAATTTCATAATGTAAATGCGGGCCTCCAGAACTACCAGTATCTCCAGAAAAACCAATAATTTCTCCTTTTCCTATAGGGAATTTTTCTTGGCTAGGAAATAGATTTCCTGTGTAATAATTTTGCTTTTTATATTGTGCTTTTTTTACATACTTCTGAATTTTAGGAGCAAATTTTTGTAAATGAGCGTATACAGTAGTATGACCACTTGGGTGTTTCATATATAGAACTTTTCCAAAACCATATTGAGCAACTTTTATTCTAAAAATATAACCACTAGCAGGGGCATAAATAGGAATTCCTTCTTTTTGTTGTGTTTTAAGATCGATACCAGAATGAAAATGATTGCTTCTTAGTTCACCAAAAGTACCAGCTAATACAACTGGTATTTTCATAGGAGGAGAGAAATATTTCTGAGGATATTTCTTTTGAGAAAAACCTATAAAAAAAATAAACAAGAATAATACTGAAAAATGATACCTCAAAGCTTTTTAATTTACTAACAAAAATACTAAAATTATACCAAAAATTATTTTGTTGGTAGTCAGTAGATTAATAAAAAAAGGACAAAGAGTTGTTAATGTAGAAAGAGATTATTAACTTTGTTGAAATAGTTTATTCTCAATAATAAATGAATAATACGTTAGAAGCAATTCATTTACTGGAAGTTAAATTGAATGATTTATTAGCCAAGTATGAATTTTTGAAAGAAGAAAATGAGATATTGCTTCAACAAAATGGGAAATTACAAATTTTATTAAGTGAGAATAAGCAACAATTAGAAGATCAAAAGAATAAATTTGATTTATTAAGGGTTGCAAAAACTATGGAAGGCAGTAATGAAGACACGAGAAATACAAAACTCAAAATAAATACTTTAATTCGAGAGATAGATAAATGCATTAGTCTCTTGAATGCATAAAATAAGTTCTTTGCAAAAAAATGAAAAAAATAAAAGTTAATGTTTTAATAGCTGGTAGAAATTACCCTCTTGTTGTTAGTAATGAACAAGAAGAAGAAGGTATGAGAAAAGCAGCAAAAAACATTAATGATTTAATTTTAAATTTTGAACAAGATTATGCAGTAGCTGATAAGCAAGATGTACTAGCAATGTGTGCTTTACAGTTTGCTTCTAAGTTAGAAATTGGAGCAATTCAAAAGAAAGACGAGGCTATTAAAGTAACAAAAAGAGTAAATGACCTAACAAGTTTGTTAGATTATCATTTAAAATAAGTTCATTATATACAGTTAAAATACTGCCTACATTAGTATTATGTTTAATAAACTCAACACTATTCAATTAAAAAGAATGAGTCTTGGTTAGTAAAGAATGCCGTGATTAACGGAACCTTGATCAGCCAGTTAGTTCTAAACCTATTTTATTTGGAGTTTATAAAACCTACTAATGTAGGCTTTTTTGTTTAAGAATTTTTATCCAAATTATTAATTATGGAACAGTTAGTGGTGCCAATTTTAGTTGGCCTTGTAGGAGTGATAGTAGGTTTTATAATAGCAAAAATGCTTGAAAAATCAAAAGCCAATAAACTATTAAGAGAAACAGATAAAACAGCAAAAAAAATTATAAGAGAAGCTAAAGTAGAGGCAGATGTTATAAAAAAAGATAAAATATTACAAGCTAAAGAAAAGTTTATTGAACTTAAAACTGAGCATGAAAAAGTAATTTTATCTAGAGAGAAGAAAATGTCTGATGTTGAAAAACGTATAAGAGATAAAGAATCTAGAGTTTCATCGGAATTAGATAAAAATAAAAAATTAACGCAATCGTTAGAAAAAAAGGAGTCTAGTTTAGATTATAAATTGGATTTCTTAGAGAAAAAAGAATCTGATGTAGAAAAATTACACAAGCGTCATGTTGATATGTTAGAGCAAATTTCTGGATTTTCAGCAGATGAAGCTAAAACAGAATTGGTAACTTCATTAAAAGCAGAAGCAAAAACAGATGCTATGGGCTTTATTCAAGAGACTATTGAAGAAGCTAAAATGACTGCTCAACAAGAAGCTAGAAAAGTAGTTTTAAATACGATTCAAAGAGTAGGTGTAGAGCAAGCAATAGAAAACTGTGTATCTGTATTTAACTTAGAATCAGATGATGTTAAAGGGCGTATTATTGGTAGAGAAGGACGAAATATTAGAGCTTTAGAAGCAGCTACAGGAGTAGAAATTATAGTTGATGATACACCAGAAGCAATTATTTTATCTTGTTTCGACCCTGTACGAAGAGAGATTGCTCGTTTATCTATGCATAAACTAGTAACAGATGGTCGAATTCACCCTGCAAGAATTGAAGAGATTGTAAAGAAAACAGAAAAGCAAATTAATCAAGAAATTATAGAAGTAGGTAAGAGAACTGTTATCGATTTAGGAATTCATGGTTTACACCCTGAATTATTAAAAACAGTTGGAAGAATGAAGTATCGTTCGTCTTATGGACAAAATTTATTACAACACTCTAGAGAGGTTGCTAATCTATGTGGTATAATGGCTGCAGAAATGGGATTAAATGCTAAAGCAGCAAAAAGAGCTGGATTGTTACATGATATAGGTAAAGTACCAGAAACAGAAAGTGAATTACCTCATGCTTTATTAGGTATGCAATGGGCAGAAAAATACGGAGAAAAGAAAGATGTATGTAATGCAATTGGAGCACACCACGACGAAATTGAAATGAAAACTTTATTAGCTCCAATAGTTCAAGTATGTGATGCTATTTCTGGGGCACGACCTGGAGCAAGACGTCAAGTTTTAGATAGCTATATACAACGTTTAAAAGATTTAGAAGAAATAGCTTTTGGTTTTAGTGGAGTACAGAAAGCATATGCTATACAAGCAGGAAGAGAACTTCGTGTAATGGTAGAAAGCACGAAGGTTAATGATGAAAAAGCATCTGAATTATCGTTTAGTATTTCTCAAAAAATACAGAATGATATGACATACCCAGGACAAGTTAAGGTAACGGTTATTAGAGAAACTAGAGCTGTAAATGTAGCGAAGTAAGAAATAGAATATATAAATTATTATAATTTATAAAAAGGTGGTAATTAATATTACCACCTTTTGTTTTATAAAAGAGTTCTACCAATAAAAGTAGTAGATGATTTAATGAGTTTTTAGAAACTTGTTACTTAATTAAAAAATTGTAAAATTATGAAAACTCTTCATTATAGCCC
>CALISK010000142.1 GCA_938041625.1 uncultured Tenacibaculum sp.
ATTTTAAACTTTATTCTAAATACCTATTAAGAAATTTTATTTAAATTTAGAGTATTAAAAAAAAGTGTGTCTTACAAGAGATGCACTTTTTTATGAGTTAAACTATTAATAAAAGTAAAGAAAGGTGTATTATATTTTTGATGTAGATGATTCTGGAGCTATCGAGTATTCTGAAAATAAAATTATTGAAAATAAAGAATATTTAATTTGTGATATGTACAATCATAGAGATTTTAATAGTGTAAATGATATTTTATATATTTCTACTGACAAAGGTTTTGTATTAAATAATAAAGCTTTTGAACTATTTAAAAAACTTAATTTACCTTTTTATAAAATTAAACAAGCTATAGTTAAAAAGAAGATTAATTTTTTATGGTTTCCAATAGGTAAAATGGAATATAGCTATGATTACCTTGAGTTAGTAGAAGATAGAGAGCTATTGATTTATAACTGGATAAATTATGAAAGAAGTGAAATTGTAGTTTTAAAAGGAAAAAAAGAATATAAAAAATTAATGTATCACCAAGAAAGATTAAGGTTTATTGATAAAAACAGTAATCTTAGATACGATCAAAGTTTTTCTTTTGTAACAAAAAAAATAGTATTCAGTAAAGCTTTTGATAATACTTTAGACTTATTTACAATTCCTTATTATTCAGCAGGTACTTATGTCTCTGAAAAATTTAGAACATTACTTATAGAGCATAAAATCACAGATATAAAATTTGGAAAATCTGAAAAAGATGTAGGAGTTCCTTGGAAGTCTTATTATCCAAAGATTGTATTTGAAAAATAAATTTTCAAGTATGTAACCATTATAAATTATAGGTCTTAAATAATGGTTTGTTTTAGAAGTATTGTATCAATTTTTTATTCAATAAAAAATCATCCTGCTTTTTAATAAAACGGGATGATTTTGGTTTTAATGAATTAAAAAGTGTTACTTTTTAATGAATTTTTGAATAGATCTTTCTCCATAGTTATTTATTTCTAATAAATAAATACCAGCTTTTAAAGATGTTATTTTTATAAGATTGTTTTGTAAAGTCCCTTTATATAATTCTTTTCCAATTAGAGAAATGATTCTGTACTTTATATTATTTCTTTCTTCTTCATCATTATAGAATTTAATATTAAGAGTATTCCCTTCTACTGGATTAGGATATAATTTAATTGTATTTTCTAAAGAATGAAAATCATCTGTGTTTAGATAACTAATTTCCTTTAATTTAAATTTCTTAGTTTGTATTTTAGACTTAGATACAACTCCTGAAATACCTGTAATTTTTACCTTATCTATATAAATAAAATCGTTATTAGAAGAAGCGTCTGTTTGAAAACGAAATTTAGCATTTGAAGCAAAGTTATAATCTGATTTGTTTATAGTAACCTTTGCGTTATAGAAAGTACTGTTATTAAAATCAGTTCCTCTAGCCCAAGATTCTATAGTCCTCCAAGAATTACCATCGTAATAGCGTAACCAAAAATCTTCTCTATTTTCCATGCTATACGCATAGAAATAAAAATCTATTTCTATAGTATCAAAAGAAGAAACATTAAAAGAGTTAGAAGTCATGGTAGAAGAAGAAGAATTATCTCTTAAACGAATAGCATAAGAGCCTTCATGAGCTCTAGATCCTGAATATCTAGTTGCATCGCTACCACCATCTATCCAATTATCCCACCCTGTTTCAAAATTAGAGGAAGTTAAAACAGAAACACTACTAGAAGAACCTCCACTATTAAAATTTCCAAGTCCACTAGAAGTATCTATATTTAATCGATTCCATTCAGAAGCAGTATAGCTAGTATTAGGTGAAGTAGCACTAGATTTACGTTGTAAAGTAATGTTCTGGATAACGTTAGAGCTACTAGAAGGGTTACCAACAACATCTATTAGAGTATTATTTTTAAATAAAGCAATGGCATCATTACCATTAAAAGTAACAATAGCATTTGAAGTGGTGATATTCGCCTTATTTTTAATTGTGGTAGAAGCATTACTATTTGCAATAACAAAAACTTTTCCATTGGCTAATTGACCAGATAGATTATAAGTACTTCCAAAAGAATTATTACCATTTGTAGTTTTCCTTAAAGAATAGGTAGATAAGTTAATAGTACTTCCTGAAAGGTTAGCAATTTCTATAGCTTTGTTATTAGAAGAACCTTCAATATATTCAGAGATAAATAATTCAGAACTGCTTCCACCATTTCCATTTCCTCCACCATTGCTATTACCAAATAAATCTTCGGCTTGAGGTCCTCCCCATATTTTGGTAGCAAAAGCAGGATTATCGATAAAAGGGTTTCTATTTCCTTGAATATTTTCTAAAGCAGGGTTACGTTGTTTTTCAAAATCAGATACAGGATCTTCTACATTCCATTCTAAAAACAACTGTAACATATTAGCATCTGAAGCAACAGAACTACCTATTCCTACATTTTTTGGTAAGCATTGGTTACCGTAACGTAAATACATATACATCATCATACGAGCTACATCACCTTTCCATTCGTTACCAGGATACCATCCTCCAGAAGAATCTCCAGCGTTACCAGAACCGTCAGCAAATTTTTTACTTCCTCTTTGTGAGTTAAAAGTAATATCGGCAGCTCTTAAACTATGCGCATCTGCACCAGCACCAGAAGTTCCTAAATTAGGAGTTCCTAATGATTTTGGATATACATGTTCACGATTCCATTGTGTACCTGCAGAGCCACCATTTGCATTTTTGCTTCTAGTTTTATCTGTTACATAATTTCCATCAGTATCACTATAACCATAAATTAAAGTAACATTGTTCGAGTTGTTTAAATCTAAGTCAGTTTGTCTTAAAGCATCCCATACACCAGGAGTATAACTTAAAAAGTTTTGGTGTGTGCTAGTAATTTTTGTAGCTAATTCATTTTTAAGTGAATTCCCATTTAAATTCAAATTAACGCCATTGTAATATGCCGGAATTTGAGATGATAAATTTATTGCTACAATAAAGAACAAAAGAGAGAGTAATTTTTTCATCAAATTATTATTTTCAAATTTTAATTTTACAAAGAACATTTTAAAATCTTAACACAATATTAAGAAATAGTTAAGAATCAATAACTTATTAACATTTTATTAAGAGATAAAGTAAAATAGAGATCTTAATTATTGTAAAGCACAATATTTTTGTTAGAAAAGTGTAAATTTGCAAGCCAAATAGTATAGACACAATGAAAATATCATATAACTGGTTAAAACAGTTTTTACAGTTTGATTGGTCTCCTGAGAAAATAGGGGAATTGCTGACAGATTTAGGATTAGAAGTAGAAGGAATAAGTTTAGAAGAAAGTATTAAAGGTAGTTTAAAAGGTGTTATTGTAGGTGAAGTATTAACCTGTGAGAAACATCCTAATGCAGATAAATTAAATGTAACTACTGTAAACTTAGGAGAAGGAGAACCATTACAAATCGTTTGTGGAGCACCAAATGTTGCAGCAGGACAAAAAGTACCTGTAGCTACTATTGGTACTGTTTTATATGATGAAAAAGGTGAAGGCTTTAAAATAAAGAAAGGAAAGATAAGAGGAGAGGAGAGTCATGGAATGATTTGTGCCGAAGATGAGTTAGGATTAGGTGCAGGGCATGATGGTATTATGGTTCTTAAAGAATCTTTAATTCCTGGTACTCCTTGTGCAGAAGTTTTTAATATTGAAACGGATTATGTTTTCGAAATTGGTTTAACACCAAATAGAGCAGATGCAATGAGTCATTTTGGGGTAGCTAGAGATTTAAGAGCTGGTTTATTACAAAATGATGTTAATTTAGAACTAATTTCACCTTCAGTTTCTGATTTTCATGTGGATGAGAGAAGGTTGAAGATAGATATAGAGGTTGAAAACAAAGAATTAGTACCAAGATATTGCGGTATTACAATTACTGACGTTGAGGTAAAAGAATCTCCAGAGTGGATTAGAAATAGATTAAAAGCAATAGGAATTGCACCAAAAAATAATGTAGTAGATATTACTAATTATGTATTGCATGAACTTGGACAGCCATTACATGCCTTTGATGCTTCAAAGATTAGAGGAAATAAAGTAGTGGTTAAAAATTTAGAAGAAGGAACTCTTTTTACTACTTTAGATGAGGTAGAACGTAAGTTGTCTTCTGAAGATATTATGATTTGTGATACTGAAGGAAATCCATTATGTATTGGTGGTGTTTTTGGAGGTTTAAAATCTGGAGTTACAGAAAATACAACGACTATTTTTCTTGAAAGCGCTTATTTTAATCCAGTTTCTGTTCGTAAAACAGCAAAAAGACATGGATTAAATACAGATGCTTCTTTTCGTTTTGAAAGAGGAATAGATATTAATCAATCTAAGTATGCTTTAAAAAGAGCTGCATTATTAATTGAGCAATATGCAGGAGGAAAAATGTCTTCAGATATTTTGGATTTATATCCTGAAAAAATGAATGATTTTGAAGTATTCTTGTCATTTGATAGTGTTTACAAATTAATAGGTCAAGAGATTCCAAAAGAGACTATTAAAAATATTTTAGCTTCTTTAGAAATTAAAATAAATAGTGTGACAGAAGCTGGTTTAGGTTTAGTAATACCTTCATATAGAGTTGATGTACAAAGGGAAGCTGATATTATTGAAGAAATTTTACGAGTTTATGGGTATAATAATATCGAATTTTCTCATAAATTAAATACATCAATATCTTTTGATAACGATATTAAAGTTAAAGTAGAAAATGTAGTAGCAAATCAATTAGTTTCATTAGGTTTTAACGAAACTATGGCTAATTCATTAACAAAGCCTTCATATATTGAATTATCAGATAATTTAAATGAAGATTTTAATGTAGAAATGTTAAACCCTTTAAGTAATGATTTAAAGGTACTACGTCAATCATTATTATTTAGTGGATTAGAGAGTATTGCTTATAATATTAATAGAAAGAATAGTTCTTTACGTTTTTTCGAATTTGGTAAAACATATCATAAATATGAAAAGGGATATCAAGAAGATAAGCATTTAACATTATTTGTTACAGGAGATAGAACTAAAGAAAGCTGGAAAATAGCAAAACAGAATTCAGATTTCTTTTATTTAAAAGGTATTGTAATTAATTTATTAGAAAGATTAGGTATTTCAAAACTGAAAACAACACCAACCAAGGCTGATATTTTTTCTGAAGGATTAACGCTTAGTTTAGGGAAAACAAAATTAGTAGACTTAGGAGTTGTAAAAAGATCGGTATTAAAAGAGTTTTCAATAAAACAAGAAGTATTATTTGCTGATTTTAATTGGGATAGTATTTTAACTTTAACAGGAAATAAAAAGATAAAGGTTTCAAGTTTGCCTAAGTTTCCATCTGTAAAAAGAGATTTAGCTTTATTATTAGATAATAAAGTTGAGTTTAAAGAAATTTATAATTTAGCATTTCAATCGGAAAGAAAACTTTTAAAGGATGTTGATTTGTTTGATGTGTATGAAGGAGAGAATTTACCAGAAGGGAAAAAGTCGTATGCAATTAGTTTTGTTTTACAAGATGAAAATAAAACATTAAACGATAAACAGATAGATAAGATAATGCAAAAATTGCAACAAACATTTGAAAAGAATGTTGATGCAGAATTAAGATAAAAGAAAAGCTCCTGAAAAGGAGCTTTTTTTATACAATTCCCTCTCGAAAAAATACTAACATTAAGATATCAATTTATATATACTTCAAGTGATTGATATCATATAAAGAAGGAAATTTATTCATACTTCTTTAAGATTTTTTTAGCCTTTTA
>CALISK010000143.1 GCA_938041625.1 uncultured Tenacibaculum sp.
TCTAAAATCTTTTCCATTTGCTTACCAGCAGCAGCACGACCACCTAAACCGAAAGATAAAACTACAGTTAAAGCTACAGCTCCTAAAGTAATACCAAATGCTAGGTTAATAATATCATCTGCAATACCCATTCTACGTAAACCAATTGCTAAAAAGATAGCTAAGATTGCAACTCTAATAATGTTACCAATAAAAGGATTGTTATCTGATTTTAAGAAGTTTTTAGAAGCAACATTAGCAATCCAATTACCAACTGCTAATATTAATAATCCGAATAAAATATTACCACCTAATTCTACAATTGTATTCATCATTTCAGATAATCTTGTGAATTCTAATTTATCTATAGCAGTCATTAAACCGAATAAAACAATAAAAGCATACACAATATTTGAAATCAATTTTTCAATATTAGTATTTCCAGTTAAAGAAGTTAAACCTGCTTTTTGCATTACTTGATTGATATTTAAACTATCTAATAAATCTCTAATTAATTCACTTAAAAATCTACCACCAATTACAAAAATAATCATGATAATAGTAGCAACTAATACTTTAGGAATAGCTTCAAAGAAACTTTGTAACATATTACTTGCAGGAGCAGAGATTGCTTCGAAATTTAAAATGTTTAAAGCAACTATTAACAATGGTATAAAGATGAAAATAAAAACTATTTTCTTTAATATAAGTACTAAGTTTAAGTTTTCTGGTAGTCTTAATTTAGGAGCAAATTTCTTAATAGTTTCTCCAGAAAGTTCTACTAATTCAGAAACTATAGTTGCTAACATATAACCAATATAACCAACTAAACCAGCACCAATAATATTAGGAATAAAACTAGTAAATCCTTTTAAAAGATCTCTTACAGGTTCTAATACAGTTGTCATACCTAATTTCTGTAAAGCAAGCATGAATACAAAAATCATTACTAGGTAGTACACTAATTTACTAATTAAGGTACCAATATTTACTTTGTCATTATTTAGTTTTTGATCTATTTGAGACTTATGAAAAACTTTTTTTATTAGTTTTCTAATAAGTCCAGCTACAAACCATCCAAGTATAATAATAAGTATGGCGCTAATAGGTCCGCCAAAGGAACCTGTAATGTCATTAAAGATGTCTAAAATTTGTTTCATGATATAGTTGATTTTTGTTATTATACTTAATTAGACCTTTTTAGTAAATAAAAGTCACTTAAGAATAAGATTAATAAAAGGTTAATTAGGTAGAGAAGTCGTAGTTTTACTGTTTAACTCTCTGTCTTTAAATTTACTTAAATTTTTATTTTTTATTGTGTTTTTTTGTTAAAAAAATAAATTTTAATAATTTAAAGTTGATTTTTTTAAATTTTTATTGCGAATAAAATATCTGCTTGCCGTTTTTAAAAGTATTGTTAGTGTTTTGAAGGTTTAAAAAAAGTATAGGGTTTATTAATTTCAGAAATTATATAAAAATAGCTTCTAAAAGCTTTTTAAGAATAGGCAAATAGTGTTATTTTGCACAACTCTTAGGGATGATTTCTTTCCCACGCTGAATTTTCGATTCTTCGAAAGGATAAAGGTAGATAAGGAATGGTTATTTTATAAATTAAAAATATTAGAAAATGGCTGTTTTAGAACAATTAACTTCGCAACAGGCGATCGATTTAGAAAACAAGTATGGGGCACACAATTACCATCCACTACCAGTGGTTTTGAGTAAGGGAGAAGGTGTGTATTTGTGGGATGTAGAAGGTAAAAGATATTATGATTTTTTATCGGCATATTCAGCAGTAAATCAAGGACATTGTCATCCTAAAATTGTAGATGCAATGGTAAACCAAGCAAAACAATTGACATTAACTTCTCGTGCATTTTATAATGATATGTTAGGACGTTATGAAAAAATTGCAACAGATTTTTTTGGTTTTGATAAGTTGTTACCAATGAATACTGGTGCAGAGGCTGTAGAAACTGCTTTGAAAATATGTAGAAAGTGGGCTTACGAGGTAAAAGGAATAGCTGAAAATGAAGCACAAATAGTTGTTTGTGAAAATAATTTTCATGGTAGAACAACAACAATTATATCTTTTTCTAATGACCCTGTAGCTCGTAAGAATTTTGGTCCATTTACGAATGGATTTATAAAAATTGAATACGATAATTTAAAAGCATTAGAAGAGGCTTTAGAGAGTAATAAAAATATAGCAGGTTTTATGGCTGAACCTATTCAAGGTGAAGCTGGAGTTTATGTGCCTTCTGAGGGATATTTAGCAGGAGCTAAAGCATTATGTAAAAAGCATAATGTCTTATTTATAGCAGATGAAGTACAAACTGGAATTGCACGTACAGGTAGATTGTTAGCTACTTGTGGTAATTGTTCTTGTGAAAATAAAAATTGTTCTGGAGAGCCTGAAGTAAAAGCTGATATTTTAATTTTAGGTAAAGCATTAAGCGGAGGGGCTTATCCAGTATCGGCTGTATTAGCAAATGATGCTATTATGAATGTAATTAAACCAGGAAATCATGGTTCTACATTTGGAGGAAATCCTGTTGCTGCTGCTGTAGCTATTGCAGCTTTAGAAGTTGTAAGAGATGAGAAGTTAGCAGAAAATGCAGATAAGTTAGGTAAAATATTTAGAGAAGAATTAGGCAAATTAGTAGAAGAAACGAAATTAGTGAATTTAGTAAGAGGAAAAGGTTTACTAAACGCTATTGTAATTAATGATACTGAAGATAGTGATACTGCTTGGAATATATGTATGAGGCTTCGTGATAATGGTTTATTAGCTAAACCTACACATGGAAACATTATTCGTTTTGCACCGCCTTTAGTAATGAATGAAGAGCAATTAAAAGATTGTATTTCAATTATAAAAAAGACAATTTTAGAGTTTGATAAATAAAATTTATTTAAATAAATATAAAAGAGTTATTTGTGAAAAATAACTCTTTTTTTGTTTCTAGTAATTACTTTTATGGTGATTGAAAAAAATCCGTTTTTAATTTTTAAAAAAAAGAATAGAGAGACGGTCTTCAAGAATTAATAGAACAGGTTTTTGAGTTAAAAAGAATGTCTAAAAAAGAAGGAGAGCCACTTACCGATAAAGAATATAAAACACTTAAGTTTTGAATAGAGTTATTGTGATTTTAAGGTGTTATTAAATAATTCACATAATACTTAGTTCTGGAAAAAGTAAATTTATTTAATATAAATCAAAAGTTCAAGGATAATAATATGTATCCTTGAACTTTAAATTATAATTATTTAGTATTAGATAAAAGAAATAATTATTTCTTAATTATTTTCTTGGTTATTGTACTGTTAGAATCACTAATTTTAACAAAATATATACCAGTTGGGTAATTAGATAAGTCTATTCTTGCTCTTTCACTATTTAAATTATTAGATTTATGAATAAGTATACCAGTACTATTAAAAACTTTAATAATAACTTCTTTTTCAATTGTATTAAGTTTAAGTTCAAAAACACCATTACTTGGGTTAGGTTGAATCGTAATATTATTTTCAAATACAACTTTGTTAGGTTTTAGTATATTCTTTTCTATTGAAGTAGTACGATTACTGTAGTACTTGCTACAACAGTTAGTATCCCATTTAGGGTTTGTAGATGAAGATGTTGAATAAGCATGATCATTATTTATTTTTTCAGTTACATACGACTGATTAGGGTTACCGTAAACCTCCCAATATGCTAATAAATTATTTGTTCCTTGAGGTAAACTAGAATATTGATCTTTGTTAATGTCAGATTGCTTTCGAGCAATATTCCATATTCTTATTTGAGAAATGTTTCCTTCAAAATTAGTGTTATTAGGAGAAACAAAATCTTTACCTATAGTTATAGGGGTTGATGTTTGTATACTAGGATTTCCTACAATTGTTCGTTTTCCAAATAATTGCCCATCAGCATAAAATAATAGTTCATTACCGTTTCTAGTAATAGCAACATGATGACAATCTTTATCTAATAAGCTACTGTTATAAGTACCATTGTTAAAAACTAGATAATTTTTACCTCCAATTTGAACGTTTAACATTTTGACATTTGATCCGTTCCATCTATTATGAAATGAAAATAAAATTCCGTTTCTAGATGTTGATCTATTAGAGAATATTGTTGGGTGTGCTTGTTGTAGCGATTCATCAGCATTTACTACTGCTTCAATTGTAAAGTTACCATTTCCAATAGTATTAAGAGCTTGACTGTTTGATTTTAGATGATCATCGTTACCATCAAAGTTTAAGCAAGCATTACTGTAATTCGGACAACAATTATCAACCCATTTTGGTGTTGTATTAGTGGAGGTCCAATATGCATGGTCGTTATTTATTTTTTCAGTAACATATGATTGTTGTGGGCCGTTATACATTTCCCAGTATGCCATTAAATTATTTGTTCCTTGTGGAAGTCTTGAATATTGATATTTGTTAATGTCAGATTGTTCTCGAGCAGTATTCCATATTCTTATTTGAGAAATATTTCCTTCAAAATTAGTGTTGCTAGGAGAAACAAAATCTTTTCCTATTGAAACAAAAGTAGATGAAGATATATTAGGGTTTCCTGAAATGGTTCGTTTACCAAATAATTGACCATTGGCGTAAAATAGTAGTTCACTACTTTTTCTAGTAACAGCAACATGATGGCAATTCCCATCTAATAGACTACTGTTATAGGTACCATTATTAAAAACAAGGTAGTTTACACCTCCGATTTGAACATTTAACATTTTGACATTAGATCCATTCCATCTATTATGAAATGAAAATAAAATTCCATTTCTAGAGGTTGATCTATTAGAGAAAATTGTGGGATGGGCCTGTTGTAGTGATTCATCTCCATTTATTACAGCTTCAATTGTAAAATCGCCACTTCCAATATTGTTAAGAGCTTGACTAGTGGATGCTAAATAATCGTCATTACCATCAAAGCTAAGACAGGTATTATTTGATTTAGAATTAATAAGGTTTTTAGTGTTTTTTTGTGCTGATAGTTTACTGGTTGCGGTAAGTGTAAAAATCATTAAAGTGATTAAATAGAGGTACATTTTTTTCATGATTGGTTGAGTTTTATTATTAATACTGAAGTAAAAATCATGTAAAATGAGAAGAAAAAATAAAGGTAATGTCATTTTGGTATAAAGCGGTATAAATATGGTGTGTTTTTAATGTTAATTGGTTTTTTTAGGTGTTTGTGTGGTGGTTTGTGAAATGTGTAAAGTGAAACTGTAATAAAATAACATTAGAGTTAGTGTTAAAACATGTTTTTTAAATGTTCTTATATTTATAAATGACTGTAGTTCATTTTGTTTTACTGTTTAAATATTGAATTTGAGAAGAGATGGTGCTTGTAAATTCTGTATTTCAATTTAGTAGAGCTTAATAACCTTTCTGAATTTTTAGTAATTATACTTATCCTAATTATAGTCTTACTTCTTCCTTAAACTGAAGTTAAAGTTCATGTTTTTAGTTGTTTGTGTTTCGTTTTTTGTTAAATTTAAATAATTAACCTAAAAATTTATTATAAAATGAAAAAAGATATCTTAAAATTAGGAAATGCTTTAACAAAAAAAGAGCAACAAAAGATTGAAGGAGGAATAAGAGGTATTGTACCTTGTAATACTATAAGAGATTGTTTCTTCTTGGGAGACGGTTATATAGGAGATTATTTTTGTTTAAATGGACCACATGGTTTTAAACAGTGTACTCTTTTATAAAAAAAAAGATTTTTTTTAACCTCTGTAATTTATTATAGGGGTTTTTTTATTGAAATTATTTAGACATTTTAATTGTGTATAAAAACAATAGAATATGTACGATTGTATACATTAATACTATTGTTAAAAGTAAAAAGAATAGTTTTAAATAATTAACCTTAAAATTTAATTTAATGAAATCTAATTTATCAAAGTTTAAAACTTACAAACTAAGTACAGAAGAATTAAAATTAATTACAGGAAAAGCGAATGCTTGTTACAGAGGTTGCCATTTAGGGTGTTTTCAAGGATATGACGAGAGTACACGAGAAGGAAGAGATTCTTTTAATAATTGTACAGATACTTGTTGGGATGCTTGTGGTATGTCGTTAGCAGGAGTAGCTTAATCGAGTGTAACTATTTAATAAAAAGAGGTTTTCTTAAATAAAATTTGAAAACCTCTTTTTGTTTTTTATAAGTTTATGTAGTCATTTCATAAATATTCAAATGCTTCTTTAAGATACCTGAAGGTGTATTTTTTGTTTCATCAAAAATTCTGGTATCTCCAAATAAAATAAAACTGTCCTTTGCTCTAGAAACAGCAACATTTAACATGTTAGGTTTGTTGTCTTTTTCGAAAAACATAGTCCCTTCATCTTGATTTGTGTATACAGAACTAAATAATATAATACTACGTTCTGCCCCTTGTAAAGCATGTACAGTACCTAGTTTTATATTACTAACTTTAAAACCAGCATCTGTTAATGCTTTTGATAATTCTCCTTTTTGACTAGCAAACGGAGTAATAATGCCTAAGACACTTTCAATAGTATCAACATTATATGCTTTTTGAATGATTTCTTTGTTTTGTTGCAACCAAGTTATAATTGCTTTTACTTCATTTGTATTATAACGGCTATTAAATTTACGTTCACTTACTCCTTCTATATGATAGGCCATCATTGAAGCAAAGGCTTGTGTTTCTTTTGCTTTCCCTTTCATAGGTTTTAGAATACCACCATAGGCTAATTCATTACAGAAGTCAATAATTTCATCATTACACCTTCTGTGTTCTAATAAGATTAATCCTTGTTCTTTTCGCGTAGCTAGGGGAGTCTCATATCCACAAGCATTTTGCGCCATTCTCATAATACTACCGCTTGAAGCTAAAAAACCAATTTCATTTAAATATTGATTGTCATCTTTATCTTGAAGAATATTTAAACTAGTTAAATTACCGTGGTCAATTTTAGATGGAATAGACCAAATAGGTTCAATTTGCTTTAAATCTCCTACAACAAAAGCTTTTTTTGCTAAAGAAAACATAGGAATACTTACTTCAGGAGTTACTTGTCCGGCTTCATCAATAATTAAAAGATCTAAAAAATTATATAAAGGAAGGTACTCAAAAATAGGTTTACCATATTTATTTTCACCTTGAAATTGACTGTATAAAAAATGACTTGGAGCCATATAAAAAGTAGCCACAAAGCATGGTGTAAGCATTGCTCTACGTTTCCATTTTTCTTTAATAGCATTTTCTCCTGTTCCTTTTTCTATGGTACTATTAAGGGCTTCATCGGTGGCTATTAACCAACGAGCTTCCCAATAATGAGTAGCTAATAAGAAAGCTTTATGTCGAAGTGCGATGTCTATTTCATCATAAAAAAAACGCTGTGACTTATCGTTAGAGGTGATTTTTTCATATTCACTATCCCACATTTCCTTTTCTGTAACAATAGGAAACCCTTTAATATCATTTTTAAACTTCCAATTTTTTAACTTTAAACTGGCTTGTAAAGCCAGGTTTAAACTATTGGTTAGTTTCTTGATAAAAGAGGCTGTTTTTTCGTTATTAGAAATAATATCCTCACTAATTTTGAAAACCCATTCAGAATTTTCAACAGCGTTGTTTTGTGATTCTACTTTAAAGTAACGTTTAACAGTATTTATAAAATCAGGACTTTTAATGGCAGATTTTAAATCAGTAAGAATACTTCTCCATTCTTTTAATTTTGAAACTTTAAAATCATCTATTTTAATAAAATCATCTTCGTGTAAGAGTATTTTATTAATGTTATTTACAGAAGAAATAAAATCAGTAGAAAATTCAACACTATCAATTAAAATATCTTCAATTAAGATAATTTCTTCTTGTAAGTGGTTGCAAGCATCCTCTAAGGAATTACTTTCAACATTAAAATAATGGCAATATTTAGTTAAAAAATAATATTCTGCATCGTATAGATAATCTTCATTTTCTAAATTACATAAAGTACCTTCTTGTCCAAATAAATTTCCTTTTAAAAAGTTGATGCTTCCTAAATGTTTTTCACTCTTAGAGTTAGATGGTAAATAGGTAGCATATCCTTTAAAGTCAGGAATCCAACGTTCAGATAAATCGTGTAAAGTGCTTTCTGAATTAATAAAACTATCAATAATATTGGTAACTGCTTGGTTGTTATTAGAACAAGCTAAAACAATAGAGGGGTCTTCTCCTCTAATAGCAGTTTTAACTACTTCGGTAGCTACTAAACTTTGTAATAAAGTTGTTTTTCCTGTTCCCGGAGGTCCATTTACAGCTGTAACAGCACTTTCTTCAGCAGATAAATAAGAAAGTAATGTTTTACGTTGACTAACAGATAAAGGAAATTGGTTAGACATTTGACCTAAATGTAAATGATTGTAATTTAGAAAATCATTATCTGTAATAGCTTCTTCC
>CALISK010000144.1 GCA_938041625.1 uncultured Tenacibaculum sp.
CTAGAAATTAATGCGATTAAAAAAGGTAAAAAGCCTGTGAAAATTCCTTTAATAGTTAATCTTCTTTTTTGAACTCCTATAAAAATAAGAACACTTAAAGTAAATATGGAAATTAATATAAATGGAAGTATCCATGAAAAAGGAAAAGTTAGTAAGCCAATAATTGGAAAATTAATATAAACAACATCTTTATCGCTGTTTAAATTTGAAAGATCGGCATTAGAAAAATAATTTAAAGAACTTGTAAAATATTCTTTTTGATGTATTAATGAAGCCCTATCTAATCTATCGTAAGTATCTTGTTCTGTATGATAATCAAAATGATCTCCAATGAAGGCAAAATTATAACCATTAATATTCGCTTTTTCTCTAAATACAGTTAAATCAGTATCGTTTGGAAGCATTTTATAGACACTATACATTAACGAATTAGCAGCAGGATATTTAGGATTTGCTTTTAAAAATTCTTCAAGTAATTTACTGTTTTTACCATTCGTTTCCATTAACATATAACTTGGACCACCACTACCTCTTGCTTCAAAATTAAGAACCAATCCAATATTTTTTGCATATGGATGATATTTGACAAAAGCTTCAGCACCTAATAAGCCTAATTCTTCTGCGTCTGAAAAAACAACAATGATGTCATTTTTAGGCTTCTCTCCTTTAGCTAAAAAAGCTCTAATACCTTCTAAAATAGTAACAATACCAGAGCCTGCGTCAGATGCTCCAATTGAAGAATGAGGATTACTATCATAATGACTTAATAATAAAAGCGATTTATTATTTGAAGTTCCTTTAATCTTTGTAATTATGTTTTCTACGGTAGCTCCAGCTTTCCATTTATTGTTAAAAACTGTTTCAACTTGAACTTCTGGTTTTAAACCTAATTTCTTTAACTCATTAACCAAATATTCTTGCACTAATCTATGTTCATTTGTGCCAGAACTATGAGGTTTTTGTGCTATTTTTTTTAAATGAGATAAAGCATTATTTATTGAAAATGTATCTGAATTATTAATGTCATCTTTAAAGGAAGTATTTGGAATGATATCTGAAAAACTCCAATACACAGTAATGAGAAAAATAAATAAAGAAAGGAATTTAGTAGTCGATTTCATGAAGAAGTTTTGGTAGATCTAAATGTAAAAAAATTAACTTATAAATAGTGTTTTTTTATAAGTTATTAAAAAACACTATATTTAGTGGTCTAAAAATCAAATAATTATGGGGATTAAGAGCTTTCAAGGTAAAAGAACGATGACTAATAAAAACGAAGAAACACTTATTTTAGTTTCAAATTATATGACTAAAAAGCTGATAACATTTAGAGCAAACCAGCCTATAGAAGAAGCAATTGATACTCTAATTAATAATAAAATTTCTGGTGGGCCAGTAATAAATGAAAAAAATGAATTAATAGGGATTATCTCTGAAGGAGATTGTATGAAACAAATATCGGAAAGTAGATACTATAATTTACCAATAGATAGTAACAATACAGTAGGTAAAGCGATGGTAAGAGAAGTTGAAACGATTGATGGAAGTATGAATATTTTTGATGCTGCGAATAAATTTTTAGAATCTAAAAGAAGAAGATTTCCTATTGTTGAAAATGGAAAGTTAATTGGGCAAATAAGTCAAAAAGACGTTTTAAAAGCCGCAATGGAATTAAAGGGAAATACGTGGAAATAATTTAGTTTAATATCTTCCTAGTTACTTATTTGATTACTTATTTCTTTAAATTTTAATAATAACTGATCTATTTTAGTATTTTGTTTCTTTATAATCAGAGGTTTAAAATAAAACCAATTTATAGCAATCCAAACAAGTGTAGTTGTGTATATAACAGCTCCCAATAAAATTGACATTTTTAAAGTAAATTCAAACAAATAAAGACTTATCCCTAAAGAGAAAAGAATAAAGAAGGTGTTTAATGTTCTTGTTTGTAAGAATAATTGCTTTTCTTTTAATTTTATCAATAATTGAAGGTAATCTTTATTATTAATGGCTCTATTTTTCTTAAACAAAAAGGAAAGCATACTGTTGTGTGCAATGACATATATAACGATACTAATAATACTTAATAAGATACCTATTTTAGTAGTAATTAATTTTGGTTGATAGAAATACCAAATAAAGCTAATAAAAATAATGGTAGTAATACCTGTAATGGTAATTCCTATTAACTTTAAAAGATTCAATTTTTTTAATTGATTAACATTATCATATAGATTTTGAATATTAGGAATTGCAACTTCTTGTCTATTCCATATCTCTTTTAAATTGATGTTATCGCTCATTTTTTTTAAACTTTTCAATTAATTTTTCTTTTATTCTGT
Organism: uncultured Tenacibaculum sp.; assembly: GCA_938041625.1. Taxonomy (GTDB): domain Bacteria; phylum Bacteroidota; class Bacteroidia; order Flavobacteriales; family Flavobacteriaceae; genus Polaribacter. The sequence continues at coordinate 2,343 of CALISK010000144.1, forward strand.
AAATTTTAACCCTAATATTTCCTTCAGAAAAACCAACGATTTTAGCAATTTCTTTTTGAGAAATACCTTCTAGGTTTAATGAAATGATGATTCTATCTATTTCTTGTAAATCTGATATGCATTTATATAAAAACTGTAGCTCTTTTTCAATATTTGTTTCTATAATTTCTTCTCTCATTTCTAAAGGAAATTCAGATTTAGGCATTCTATTTTCCTTTTGAATTTGTCGTAAACAAGTGTTAGAAGCAATTCTAAAAATCCAAGTTCCAATAGAGGATTTATTTTCGAATTTAGATAGTTGTTTAAATACTTTAATAAATGTTTCTTGAGTTAAATCTTTTGCTAAATCAGTGTCATTAACATACCCCATACATAATCTAAAAGCTTTTTGCCAATATATTTTATAAATGTCTTCAAAGCTCATTAATTAATCCATTTTGTTAATGTTTTAATAAAAAGAGATCGTTGATCTATAAAAGAATTATGAGAACAATTATTTATGTATTTAAAATTATGATTACCTATTAAGTGTCTTATTTTTGTTATTTGATTTTTAGAGAATAATCCATCATCTTTACCATAAAGCCCAAAAACGAGAGTTTTATTACCTAAAACTTGTTTTAAATTTTCAGTAATATCTAACGTGGTATATTTTTCATTTTTCCAAAAACCTTTTACAGCTTCGTAAGTCATTTTAGATCCATGCTTTATAAGTAAAGAATCCGTTTTAAACTTTGAATATAAGTTGATAGCTTCTTTTGTTATTTGTTTAGGATAATAAAACCCATTAAGCATTGCATGTTTAAATGAATAAGAACTATATGCTATTGAAGTTGTATCCATTTTTTGTAGTTGCTGTATGTATTTTAAATTAAGACTATCTTTATTCCTGATGTAAATTTGTTTTGAAGAATTTATTATAGTTAAAAAGGTTTTTTGCATTGTTATTGGAGTACCAACAAGTAATAGCGTGTTTATTTTTTCTGGATGTTTTTCTGCATACAAAGTAGCCACTATTCCACCAAAACTATGGCCAATTAAGGATGCTGATTTTATATTAAATTTTTTATAAATAGCATTTAAATCATCAAAACTCTCTTTAAATTTGAAAAGCGCATTTTTGTCTATAGATCTGCCTTCTCCCCGTCTATCATATACAATAACATAAAAACCATTTTGTGAAAGTTTTTTAGCGGTAATTTTTTCAAAACCAGTTGAGTTATAACCTGGCCCGCCATGAAGATATATTATAGTTTTATTACTAGGGTTACCATATGCTTTAGAGTAAATTTTTTGAGAGTATATTGAAATACTAATTAGTAATAAAATAAATAAAAGTGTTGTTTTTTTCATTTTTGTATCCTTAATAATTTTCATTTAGATACAAGAAGGTTTAAAATGTTACAGATTATTTTTAATTCTCATGAATTTTACAATTTATTTGAAATGATTATTAATCCTGCTTAACTAACAAAAACAGTTCATTATCTAATTCTAAATATCCTTGGTCATAGACATAAAAATAAACACTATTTTTTTTGGTAACATATCGTGAAGTGATAAATTTGAAATCAAACCCTTTATCAAATAATTTACGCCTTGTTACTTTTGTTTTTCCTGTATTATTTAATTCACAGAGAATTTTATAATTTTTACGTAAACGGTTATTGGTATTTCTAATAAGATTTTTACTCTCTTTATTAACTTTATTATTAAAAGCGTTTCTACAATAATCGGAGCAAAACTTTTTATCAATTCTACCAATAACTTTTTCACCACACTCTAAACATTTTTTATTGGTCATAATCGGTTTTTTTCAATTCATACCATTTAGCATCAATGTTTTCAACTTTAAAATCATTCACATATTTCAAACCAATTTTTTGTAGAATTTTGTTAGACCCTATGTTGGCAGTTTCTGCAGCACCATATATAATATCATAATTCATTTCTTTAAAACCAAAATTTAAACAAGCAATTGCTGATTCTGTAGCATAACCTTTACCCCAAAAAGAAGGAAGGAAACGATAACCTATATCTATAAAATTTGTAAAACCATTTAAACTTTCTTTATTTCCTTTATTTAATTTTAAACCTGACCAACCAATAAAATTGCTTGAATCTTTTTCAAAAGCTGCAAACCTTCCAATGTTATTTTCTTGGTATTGTTTTTTAAAAAAAGAAATAATATACTCAGCTTGTTTATGTGTTTTAATAGGATTGTTACCAAGATACTTATGTACTTCTATATTTGAATCTAATTTAAATATATTTTCAACATCAGTATCTTGAAACTTTTTTAAAATTAAGCGTTCAGTTTCTAAATAAAGGTTCATATAATTCATCTTTTAGAGAAGGTAAATATACAAGATAAACGATTACATTCGATTACAAACGAAAACAAATGTTTAACAACCGAAAATAATTTGGTTTCAATCGCATCTTTGCAGTGTCGTTATTTAATGGCAAGTTCTTAACTGTTTTAAAGATAAAAAATAATAATTATGAATGCACTAAAAAACAAGGTACAGTTAATTGGAAATCTAGGAAATAAACCAGAAATCATTGTATTGGATTCGGGTAAAAAATTAGCGAAATTTTCACTAGCTACCAATGAAACGTATAAAAATTCGAAAGGAGAAAAAATAACAGATACACAATGGCACAATATAATTGCATGGAATAAAACAGCTGAAATTATAGAGAGTTACTTAGATAAAGGTAATGAAGTAGCAATTGAAGGAAAATTAACTTCTAGAAGTTATGAAACTAATGAAGGAGAAAAACGTTATGTAACAGAAGTAGTTTGTAATGAAATATTAATGTTAGGAAATAAATAAGTGGGAAATTTGCTACCATAAGAAAAAAGAAAGAAAAAGAGAACCCACTAGTTTGCTGCTAGTGGGTTTTATTTTTAATAATTAACTATGACAATAGCGTATTAATAAAAATGCTTTTTTTCTGTTTTGATACAGATTTAATGCGTATATTCGTTATGTGAGTAATTTTAAAAGAATAACAAGTTTTTTACTTTCAGTGAGCATATTTATGACTCACTTAGTTGTTCTTTTTCATACTTTAGACCATACAGATAGTCATAATAATACTTTTTCAAAAACATTAGAGTTTAAACAGGATTCTAATGCTGATGATTGTGCCATTTGTGATGTTTATCTAGATTTTGATTTTTCTGAATTACAATCAATATCTTATTCTTTTGTAGTTCCGCAATTAATTTCTGATCAAATTTTACAACAAAGCGATCAATTCAAACCAGTTGCTTTATACTTTAAGCAATCCCGGTCACCACCAATTTTTGTAGCATAATATATAGAAACATGTAGTAATATTTTATTACTGATTAATAGTTTGTACTTAAATTTAAAGTATTCCTTTTAGTCTATATGTATTTATGTATTCTTTTTTATTTCTAGTAATCGTTTAAATCGATTACTACAATAATTTTATCTCTTAGTTCTTAAGAGTTTAATAATCATTTTTTATTAAAAACAATAATTATTATGCTACAAGCAGAAAAAAATAGTGTACGTTACAACAAAAAATTAGCACCTAAATATTTAAATACTAAAGAAACATTTTGTGTACTTAGACAAAATGGAATTGAAAAAACAACAACAGTTAATGTTTTTTTAGGAGTAACAAAATCAACAGAAGGAGGTGCTTTAATAAATAGTATTTCTGTTAAAACAAATCAAAAAGTTAGAAGTTCATTAGCATATATTCCTGATACAGTTCAGTTATATACTAATTTGTCTGGATTAGAAAATTTAGATCTTTTTTGTCAGTCAATTGGCAAATTTTATACAGAATATGAGCTTTTTAAATTTTTGTTAGATGCAAATTTAAAAGGGGAAGCATGTCATAAAAAATTAAAGACGTACTCAAAAGTAATGCGTCAAAAAGTAGTAATGGCAATTGCATTAGCGAGAAATGCTTCTTACATTCTTATGAGTGAACCTACCTCAGGTTTAGATTCTAACGCTGAAATAGATTTTTCAAATGCATGTCAAAAATTATCGGGAGAAGGAATTCAAATTTTAAAGGTAACTAATGATATTTTTAAAACGGTAAATACATGTACAAAAATTGGAGCTATGAAAGAAGGAACATTAATTCATATTTCAGAAGAAACACCTAGAATTAAAAGACAAGAACTACAAGAAGTTTCTCATGCTGTTTAGTGTCATTTAATATGTGAAAATGTTTAGTAAATAAATATGTTAAAAGAGATTTAAATGGTTTCTTTTAAACATTTGTCATGTATTTTAATTTGGATCAAATAAAGTTAATATATTTGTTCCGTGAAGAGTTTTAAAAAAACAACAAGTTTTCTACTTTCGGTGACCATTTTTATGACTCACCTTGTTGTTCTTTTTCATACTTTAAATCACCAAGAAAAACATCATACTGATTCTTCAGAAACATTGGAGTTTGAAATAAATTCTAATGTTGATGATTGTTCAGTTTGTGATGTTTATTTAGATGTTAATTTTACAGAATTACAAACGATATCTTATTCTTTTGTGATTTCTCAATGTATTTCTGATCAAATCTTACAACAAAATGATCAGTTTAAACCAGTTGTTTTATATTTTAAGCAATCACGGTCACCACCTTATTTTATAGCATAGTATATAGAAATATGTAATTGTTAATTTGAAAAGATACTTTTGTTTAAGTATCTGTTTTTTAGTCCTACATGTATTTATATATTTTTTTTGTAGAAAACATTTTAATAAGTGTGTTCTGCAATCTAATATTCTTAGTGTATAAGAATATAACCAACAATTTTTATTAAAAACAAATATTATGTTACAAGCAAAAAAGCTTTGTATGCGCTACGATGATAAATTAGCGCTCAAAGACTTGAGTTTTTCTGTAGCTCCTGGAGAGGTCTTTTGTCTGTTAGGACAGAATGGAGCAGGAAAAACTACTACTATTAATATCTTCTTAGGTTTAATAGAGCCAACCTCGGGGGAGGCGTTAATTAATGATGCTTCAGTAGTAAATAACAAAGCTGCACGAAATTCAATAGCCTATATTCCTGAAATTGTTCAACTTTATGGGAATTTGTCAGGACTAGAAAATTTAGACTTTTTTAGTCGTTTAGCAGGTTTCGTGTATACAAAAGAAGAGCTTACAGGTTTTTTACAGCGTGCCAATTTACAGGAGAATGAACATTCAAATAAGTTATCAACCTATTCAAAAGGAATGCGTCAAAAAGTAGGTATAGCAGTAGCCTTAGCAAAAAACGCTTCTTATATTCTTATGGATGAACCAACCTCTGGTTTAGATCCTAAAGCATCTGTAGAATTTGCAAAAACATGTAAAGAATTATCTGCTAGTGGGGTAGGTATATTCATGGCAACTCATGATATTTTTAATGCAGTAAACATAGGTTCTCGAATAGGAATTATGAAAGAAGGGGCTTTAATACATGTTGCAGAAACAGACAAAATTAATGCACAAGAATTACAAGATTTATATATAAAAACAATTTAATTACGGGGAGTAAATTATTAAAGATGAATTTTAAAAATATCGTATTCGTTATCACTTTTTTTGTAGCGCAAATAAGTTTTGCACAATCAAAAATAAGTGGAAAAATTTTAGGAACAGACAACTCACCAATACCAGGTGCGACTATACTTATTTCAAAAGAAACACAAAAACAAAAAGGAACAACATCAGATTTAGAGGGAGATTTTAGTGTAGTTATAAAAGAAAGTGGAATATACAGTGTTCGCATATCTTTTGTAGGGTATAAATCTTATAAAAGAGAAATTAATGTAACTAACAACCAAAATATAAATTTAGGATCTGTTATTTTGAAAGAATCTACAGAGTTTTTACAATCTGTAGAGGTTATAGGAAGAAAAAGAGAAGATTATGTTAGTGATTATTCTTTTTCAGCCACTAAAGTAGCTATTAAAAATAAAGAGTTACCACAGGCAGTAGCTACAGTAACTAAAGAATTAATAGCCGATAAAGTAGCATTTCAATTATCAGATGCTGTAAAAGGAGTTAGTAGCGTTACACCAGTAAGTATGTATAATCATTTTAACATTAGAGGAATTACGCAAAATGAAGAAGGACAAGTTATAAATGGAATGCGAACACGTCAACATTATTTTTTACAACCTTTAACTCAAAATATTGAACGTGTTGAAGTAGTAAAAGGTCCAAATTCGGTAACATTTTCAAGTGCAGACCCTGGAGGAACCGTTAATATGGTCACTAAAAAACCACTAGCAGAGAGTAGAAAGGAAGTTACTTTTGGTACTGGTAGTTTTAATACAATTCGTGGAGGGTTAGATTTTACAGGGCCATTAAATGAAGAAAAAACACTCTTATATCGTGTAAATGCAGCTGTACAACAAGCAAATTCATTTAGAGATTTAGTACAGAATGATGCTTTATTAATATCACCTTCTTTCAGTTACTTACCAGATGATAAAACGTCTGTAAATGTTGAAATGATTTATAGTAATGCTACAGGTAATTTAGATAGAGGTCAACCTGTTTATGATAAGGTTGATGGTGAATTTGATTTGAATAGTACACCTATTTCAACAAATATAGCAGCATCAAATGATTTTAACAGCACAAAAGAATTTATAATTACTACAAGTTTAAGTCATCGTTTTACCGATAAAATTCAGTTGAACGCAAAATACATGAAGCAAACTTGGAAAGAAGATTTACAAGAGCATAGAGCTAATGGATTTATAAGTGATGTGGATGATAATACGATAGCTAATTTAGTTAGGTTCCGTTATGCAGAAAGAAAACAATCTTGGAATACAGATAACGTAAATGCGTTTTTAACATTTGATCTTAAGTTTGGGAAGTATGACAGTAAATTGGTAGTTGGATATGATTTACATCAATTTGATAAAGTTATAGGAAGTGGTATTAACCAAGCAAGAGGTTATTTAACAGATGAGGATGGAAACACAATAACTGAAATGTTTGGAGATATAGAAATTAAAAGCCCTGCGGCAGGTTATTTTGACCTAGCTAACCCTTCTAATATTATAAGAAATACTAATGCTTATAATTTATCTTCTGGTGCGATTACTCCTCAATTATTACAAACACATGGAGCTTATATTCAAAATGTAACAAAATTTGAAGGTTTTTCATTACTTTTTAGTTTACGTCATGAATGGTTTAAAGATGATTATAATTATGCAGTAAATGATAGAAGTATAAGTAGGTTTACCGCACTAATTCCTAGAGTTGGTTTATCTTATGAAATTAACGATAAATTAAATGTTTATGGAACTTATTTAGAAGGATTTCAACCTCATGCCTATACAACAGGTTTAATGCCTAGTGTTGCAAATTATTTTTGGAATGATAGTAGATTAAGTATTTTAAGTACATTCAAACCATTAACAAGTAGTTTAGAAGAAGTAGGGTTAAAAGGTAGATTTCTTAACGGAAAAATTAATGCTTCTATTGCAGCTTTTAGAATTCGTCAAAAAAATATTCTATTAGTAAATACAGACGCAACCAATGATTTAGGAATTGAAATTAATCAAAGAGGTGAGGATCGTAGTCAAGGTTTGGAATTTGATTTAAACGGAGAGATTCTAAAAAATCTTCAAATAAGTGTTTCAGGAAGTTATACAGATGCAGAAATTGTAAAGTCTGATGATCCTTTATTGATAGGTCAACGTACAGAAGCAACTCCTAGGTGGAGTGGTAATTTATGGGCAAAATACAATTTTAAAAACACCAGTGTTATTCCAGGAGTAAGTATAGGAGCAGGGGTTCAGTATAGTGGAGATAAATTAGGTTGGTATGATAGAGATCTTGTTTTGCCAGATTATACTGTTGTTGAAGCCGCAGTATATTATAGGCCAAATAATTCTAATTTAAAATTTACTTTTAAAGTGAATAACGTATTAGATGAAACTTTTTGGACTGGAGCTCTTAATAATACGCGTTTATTCCCTGGAGCACCGCGCAATTTTATGTTTACAACAGCTTATAAGTTCTAGAAGAGATGAAAAAACAAGTTATTATTTTAATAACAAAACAGTTTTTTAAAAAGACCTTTAGTAATAAAGGTCTTTTAGCACTTTTAACTGTTTTTATAGCTGTTTTGGCGTATGTAACTATAGATAGTTGGCAGGCTTTTGAAGCGCACCATGATGTAGTTGAACACCATCAAGATAGTTCGAGAAAAAGTTGGGAAGATAGCCCAGATAAACACCCTCATCGAATGGCACACTTTGGTACATTCGCATTTCGTTTACAACACCCTTTAAGTATTTTTGATTCAGGGATAGAAAGTTATACAGGAAATTCTGTTTTTTTAGAAGCACATAAACAAAATACAGCAAATTTTTCAGAAGCGAGTTTATCAACAGGTTTGGTACGTTTTGGTGATTTAAACATTGCGATGTTATTGCAATTGATTTTACCATTAATCATTTTTTTTATAGGATATTCAGCGATAACTTTTGAAAAAGAAAATGGAACGCTAAAGATAATTTACATTCAAGGAGCAACGATTAAAGAAGTTCTTCTAGGTAAATCTTTAGGATTGTTTTTGGTTTCAGGTTTATTTTTTTTACCAGCTTTACTATCATTATGGAGTATTTCTTTTTTAGAAAATCATAACCTAAATATAAATACAGCAATTGTAGTTAGATCCTTATTAATTACCATTGCTTATCTTTTATTCTTCATGATCTTATGTTGTCTTACTGTAATTGTTTCTGCTAAGAGTGAAAATTCAAATAAAGCATTATTAAGTTTATTAGGAGTTTGGTTGTTGTTTTTTATTATTATACCAAAAACAGCCCAAGTGGTTGGAAATTACATACATCCAAACCTATCTAAAATTGAATTTAGAGCAGCAATAGAAGCAGAGGTTTCAAAAAGAGGAGATAGTCATAACCCAAATGATCCCTATTTTAATAGCTTACGAGATTCAATTTTAAAAGCAAATAATGTAACAGATGTAAAGGAATTGCCATTTAATTATAGTGGGTTTTTAATGAGTAAAGGAGAAGAACAATCAGCCGTTATTTATAATGAAGAGCATAAAAAACTGATTGAAAGCTATAAAAAACAAAATAGTGTTACAAATAGTTTAGTTCTTCTTAATCCCTACTTGGCAATTAAAAATTTATCTATGAGTTTATCTGGAGTAGATTTTGATACCTATGTAAACTTTTTATTACAAACTGAAAATTATAGATATAGACAATCTCAGTACATGAACGATTTACAAATGAAGTTTATTAGCAATAAAGCAAAAAGTAGTGAAGGTAAAGTTCATGTTGTTAAAAAAGAACATTGGAAAGCATTACCAAAATTCAATTACGAATATATATCAATACGCAAAACTATTCAGAATCAAATATTAGCAATAATAACGCTTAGCATTTGGTTACTTTTTGCTTTTATAATTATGACTAAGTTTTCTAATCGTTTTAAAATTATTTAATGATGTATATTTTATTAATTAAACAATTTTTTAGATCAAAAACAGTATTGTTAGCTTTTGGAATATTACTAACCTTAGGTGTTTTAAGTATAAGTACAGGAAGACAGTTTTTATCTCAAAAACAAAAGACAGTAATTAAAACTACAGAACAACAAGAGAAACATTTAAAAACTCAAACAGAGCTTCATAAAGATGATTTAGGGTTGTTAATGTATTATTTAAAGTTTTCTTTTGTAAATCCAGTACAACCGTTAGCCGGTATTTCTATAGGACAAAGTGATTTGAATTCACACGTACAAAATGTGAGTATTTTAAATTTAGAAGGACAAAAGTATGATACCGACTTGGTAAATCCAATGCGCTTACAAGTAGGAAATTTAGATCTTAGTTTTCTAATCATATTTCTTTTTCCTTTAGTTATAATTGCATTAAATTTCAATATTTTATCCGAAGAGTTAGAAAAAGGAACTTGGAAAATGATTACCATTCAAGGAAAATCTTCTTTTCAATTTTTGTTGATGAAACTGTCAATAAGAGTATTTTTTGTTTGTATTGTTTTAGGGGTTTTATTTTTATTAGCTAAATTGATTTTAAGTATTCCATTA
>CALISK010000145.1 GCA_938041625.1 uncultured Tenacibaculum sp.
TGAATTCCTGATGCATTTTCTAATGGGCTTTGTATTCCTGGTAATTGTTGGGTACTTAATAAAACATCAGCTTCTGTTAAACCAGGTAAAACTCCTTGTTTTCTTGGTATTAGTGTTATTGCTCCGTCGCTTTTTTTAACAATTCCATTCGTTAAATAACTAGATATAATTACTTCATTTAATGTATTTATTGATTCCTCTAAAAAGAAATGGCGGCAATTTTCTTGTTGAAATTCTTTTGCTGATTTTTTTATACTTGTATACCCTACATAAGAGATCGTTAACGTATCGGTTACTTTTAAATTTTTTAATTTAAAAAAACCTTTTTCATCAGAACCTGTTCCTTTATTAGAATTATATATAACAGTTACATCTAAAAGAGGTTCTTTTGTTTTTGCATCATAAATATAACCACACACTGAAGCTATATTTGTTTTTTCTGCAATTGTATAATATCGATCACTTATTTTTTTAATTTGTAATCCTGTTTTTTTTTCTAATTGAAATAAAATAGAATCTAGTAGTTCTTTATCTTTTTTAAAAACAAATGATTTGCGTTGGATTACCTCATCAGAAAAAGAAAATTTTATATTAAATGATTTTTCAATAACTGATAATATTTCCTTTAACGATTTTTTCTTTTCTTCTTGAGCAAAAAGCGTTGTTATGCAAAAGAAAAAAACGATTAGTAGTTTATACTTTGTCATTTTTATCTAGTTCGTAATATGACTTTTTTATTTTTAATCGAATAATCAAGATTCATTGAGTTAGAAATTGTTTCTAAAGCTATTTTAATATCTTTATTAGGAAAACTACCTGAAAAACGTTTTTCTAAATCTATTTTTTCTACAACTACCTCTACTCCATATGTTTTTTTGAAGTTTTCTATAATATATGTTAAAGGAGTATTATTAAAGTTTGTTTCAAAGTTTTTCCATGAAGGGTTTTCCTTTATGAAAGTCCACTTTTCAAACTCATTATTTTTTATCTGTCTAACAGCTTTCCCTCTTGTTAAAATCTCTTCGTTTCCATTTCTTTCTACCAATACCTTCCCCTCAAAACATTGTACTTCTAAAAAATCTGCATACTCATTCACGTTAAATTGAGTTCCTAAAACACTTACAGTACCTTCATTAGTAACTACCTTAAACTTACTTCCTTTTTTTACCTTAAAGAATGCTTCTCCATTTAATTTTACAGTTCTATCTTCATTCCATTTTTTCTCATTGAATTTTATAGAGGAACTTGCATTTAAAACAACCTCTGAACTATCTGGCAAAAAGACAGATAATTGTTCTCCGTAATTTGTTTTAAATGTTTGATCGAAATTTAGAAATTGAAACAATCCTAAAAGAAGAATTAAAGAAGCTGCTACACCACTTATTATATAACTTCTTTTCAATTTAATTACTGGCTTTTGTTCTTTCTTTTCTGATACTGTTTTTTGTAAAAATGCAGCATAAGAATCTTCTACTTCAATTGTAGGCGTTTTAAATTCTGAAGTAGCATTTAATATTTCCTGATAAGATTCAAATTTCTCAGACCTTTTTAAAATTACTAATTCATCTGAAGAAATTGTTTCTTCAATAAATTTATTCAATAATATGTCAAACTCCTGATCTTTCATCAAATTATATTCCTTCTATTTTTTTTCTCAATTGTTTAAGCGCATTACTCATACGTTTCTCAACTGCTTTCACTGAAATGTTTAGTAATTCAGCTATTTCTCTATATTTTTTTTTATCAATTCTATTCAATAAAAAAACTTCTCTTTCTTTATCTGATAAATCAGCTATTGCTGCTTGTAGTTTTTTCAAAAATTCTTGTTCTTCTAATAAAAACTCTGGGGTTTCATTAGTTATTCTATTTTCGTTAACCGATAATTTTTGATGTTGCAAAACTACTTTTTTATGAGAGACCATATTCAAAAAAGAGTTCGATGCCATCTTATAAAGCAATGCTTTTACAGTAGTAAGAACAATATTGGAACAATTTTTCCATATTTTCATGAAACAATCTTGCACAATATCTTCTGCTACGTCTATATCACCAGATTTGTAGTATACAAAATTACGTAATGCGGTTACATTCGTTTTGTACACCTCTTCAAATACTTTTGATTCACATAATGATTTCTCATTTTCCTTCATTAAAGCAAAAATAATATCTTTTTAATAGAAATTACTTTATTAACACTCTAATTTTTAAGTTAAAGCAGTATGTATATTAAAATACACAACTGCTTTTTACCTAAAATTATGAACACATATAATTAATTTTCAACTTCTATCAATCTTATATCATCTATGGCTGCCGATGATCCTATCATTTGTATTATTAATTTATATTTATCTGCTAGCAAATCAACTGAAATATCTTCAGAGAAATCTACCCATCCTTTTTGATTTACTTTTACCGCTAACTTTACGAATGCATCTTCTAATTTACGACCGTTACTATAATCTGCATCTGCTTTATCTATATAAACATTAAAAAAGTAACCACTATTCCATCCTGTAAAATCACCAGGCATGTAATATTTAAAAGCTAGTTTTGCCTTTCCTTCCACTAATGTTCTTTTTATTTCAAAATCAGTTTCCACCACTCCTTCAAAAAAACCTAAACAAGCTCCCATGTCTAAACCTAAAAACTGTGTGTCATTCCCTTTAAAATCGTATCCTTTCCATTCTGTAAAATCTGCTGTTTTACCTCTATATAAAGTTCCGCATTTACTATCTTTTTCATCTACTAAATTAATCACAGGTTTTCCCTGTGTAACATCTCCAAAAGAATTTGCTTTAAAATTTTCAGTTCCGTTTTCAAAATCAAATTTAAAAACTGTTTTTTCCTCTGTTTGTTGATCTTGTTGATTGCTTACAACATTCTCTTCATCTGAACATCCTATCAATAAATTTAAACTTAATGCTACTATTAGTGTAATTTTTTTCATAATGAAAATTGTTTTTTTATGTTATTACACATTTAGTACAATTGAGTTTTTATTTACCCTACTTTTATTTTTAGAAAAATATTCAAAAAGCCAAATGGTCAAAAATACTTTTAATCATTTGGCTTTAATTTTAATATCTGAGAAAAAACTATCTGATTCTCATATTTTTTTTATTGAACTACTTTTCAAATATTAATAATACATAACTCTCTTTAATTAAAAATTAAGATATTAATTCGGGCTCAAACCTTACATAGCTTACAGTACCATCTGCATCTATATCTTGATAATACAATTCAATAGTATCATCTGGTTTTTTAAAATAATTGATAAAATTAAAATTGTAGTTAAATCTAGGTTGTGGATTTTTTATTTTTTGCGCATTTGTAAAAGGAACTTTTAAAATACCTGTTAATTCCTTAGTATTAAATATCGCATCATGAATCTCAACCTCTGTTTCTCTAAATGTTTTATCATAAATTATCTCAAAATTATTAATGTTTGTATTAAAAATACAGTTTTTTAAATCTACAAATTGCGAATACCCTTCATTATTTACTGGTACGTAAGTACTTTGATCAGGATGAAATTTAAAATTACTAATTTTACCATTAAATACTACATTTATTATTTCTGCATGAGTTACAAACCCTCTTATAGCTTGATTAAAAGTAACATTATCAACATTATTACTAAATTGACAATTTTCTATACCTACCCCTTTTACAGTAGAACTAAAATTTCGGTGAATAATTACCCCCACTATTCTAGGATTCCTAAATGACCAACCCATAAACATCGATCTTTGTATACTATTTATAAAACAATAACCAATATGTACATTATGACCAATGCCATTTATATCATTATTCAAAGTTGAATTTCCTCCTAGAAATTCGGTATCAGAAATATTAATTATTATATTATATCCACTTATATTGAGAAGTTTATTATTCAATCCTTTAATAGAACTTATAATTGTGGTTCCAGAAACTCCACTATTTCTCGATTCAGCTTGACCTATTCTTAATTTAGCTTGTTCACAATTATATAGAGTAACTCCATCTACATGAGTATCTATATATTTTATTTCACACTCACAAGCTTTAGTTTTAATCACGATATTTTTATTGTACAACTTAACTTTATAGGCTTGGCTTTTAACAGGATTTACCGCATTGGAAAATGTCAAAAACTCCTGATAATCATCAACATCTATAACAACATTTAAGTACGGTTTTGTTTTAGTGTATGTATATCCTTCAATAAGTTCATTTACAATGAATCCGCCAAAAGGTAACCTCTGCCAATAAGTGAAATTATCAATATTATTCCCTAGAGAAGATGGGGCATTTCTATGACACAACCTAACAAAAGCATCATTATCATTAGGATCTTTAACTAATTGGTACCTACGATAACTAACAGAAGAATCATAATCTGGAACCTTTCCTTTATATCTTACAAATTTTTCTGTCCTAAAATCATATGGAGTTTCAATTTCTAATTCTGTATCTATTCTAGACAAAACAGTACCTTGATTTGATATATTAGTAACAGGATTATTACTAAGATCTAAACCGTCAAATGTTGACGTAGTTACATCATATTCAATTTTATCTTGTAAATAAGTTAAACTTCTAGCTATAGGAAATAATATTTTATTTGTTTTTGCCCTAACTACTAATTTTTCAATAGGTGAGTCTTGTTTTATTATATCTGTATCTATTTGTTTATAGATATTTTTAAAGTTAAAAGCATACTCCTGATTTTCTATTAATTTATTGTTTTCTATTAATTGCACTAAATCTTCATAAGTAATGTCGATTATACTATTTGTGACAATTTCTTGTGTTAGGTTATTAAAATCTACAGTAAAAGTAGAATCATCATCTCTTTTAAAAGTTGCCATACCATCAGTACCGACTGTACCAGAAACCAAACGTGCTAAATTAGTATCATCTACATAAGAGGTTAAATCAACCTCCTTAACAACTAATCCGTCTTTTAATAACGACAGCTTATTTCCTGTAATTTCAGATAATGTATACTCAGGTAAAATTTGCTCAGACACCACTGAGATATCTTCCATTGTAAACTTTCTCCATTCTTTTTCTGAAACTCGTACATAGGTATATCTTTCTATTTCATTTATGTTAACAACAATTGTTCCTATTGGATTTTGATTAAAATAAAAAGAATTATTTAATGTTGTATTTGTTTGAGAAACATTTGTATCTATTGTTTTAACTGGTGCAGAAATCCCTGAATGCCATATTCTTTTAACTGAATTATCTCCTTTTATATATAAAGAAACTCCATCTGCTCCCTGAAGGGTTAAATTAGTTTTTTGATTCCCTACACGAATTTCATTAGGAAAAATATTTAACACGTTTTTATTACCTGATGTTAATGTTTTGCTTTGTATAACATTTGTAGACGAGGCATTTAAAAAAACATTTTTAACAGAAATACTATTATCACCTAAATTCACATCCTCTTTAGCTCCATTGTAAGGAACCTTATTGGTCACATCACCTAACAATGAACTAAAATCCACAGTAAAAGTAGAATCATCATCTC
The DNA here is from genome assembly GCA_938041625.1 of uncultured Tenacibaculum sp. GTDB lineage: Bacteria > Bacteroidota > Bacteroidia > Flavobacteriales > Flavobacteriaceae > Polaribacter. The sequence continues at coordinate 5,534 of CALISK010000145.1, forward strand.
TTTTAAAAGTTGCCATACCATCAGTACCGACTGTACCAGAAACCAAACGTGCTAAATTAGTATCATCTACATAAGAAGTTAAATCTATTTCTTTAACAATGACACCATCTTTCAATAAACTTAGTTTATTTGCTGTTATTTCTGACAAAGTATATTCTGGTATAGCTGATTCTATAACCAATTGACCACTCTCTGATGGCAAAGTCACCTTAACATCCTTAGTAGGAGATCCGCTTTCTAAACTTGTGTTTTTCCCATTTTCTCTAATTACTAAAGAATCTTTTTCTATATGTGTTTGTGAACTTGCATCTTGCGCCTCTACACCTATTAAACTAGAGTTTACAAACCCGTAAGACCTACTACCATTCACTCGTATTTGATTGCTAGTAATAGAAGAACTAGAACCACTTCCTGAAAAATTAAGAGGTACCGTTTCCTTATCAATGGAAAACAGCTCGTCTAGTGTTTGTTTTTCTGGTACTTCATTCGTTAATGAAGATAAATCAATATTAAAAGAAGAATTATCTTCTCTTA
>CALISK010000146.1 GCA_938041625.1 uncultured Tenacibaculum sp.
ATCGCCATCAAAACGAGCTCCAGAATCATCAAAACTATGTGAAATTTCATGACCAATTACAGCACCAATACCACCATAGTTTACAGCTTCATCGGCTTGATAATTATAGAAAGGAGGTTGTAAAATTGCAGCAGGAAAAACAATTTCGTTGTTTACTGGATTAAAGTAAGCATTTACAGTTTGTGGAGACATTCCCCATTCAGTTCTGTCTACTTCCTTACCTAATTTAGACATGCTTTTTTCAAAATTCCACTTAGAAACATTAATAGCATTAGCAAAGTAAGTACCGCCATTTTTTAACCCTTTTACTTGTAATTCAGTGTAATCTTTCCACTTATCTGGATACGCAATTTTAACCGTTAACTTATGTAGTTTTTCTAATGCTTTCTCTTTTGTTTCTGGACTCATCCATTCTAAAGAAGCAATACGCTTTTCAAAACCTAACATTACATTGTCAATCATTTCCTTTGCTTTTTTCTTAGCTTCTGGCGGAAATTTTGCATCAACATATAATTTACCTAAAGCCTCACCAACAGCACCATTTAAGTTACCTAGAGCACGCTCATTTCTTGGACGTTGTTTTTTTGCACCACGCATTTCTTTACTATAGAACTCCCAATTAGCTTTTTCTAAATCAGTAGATAATAAACCTAGAGAACCATTAATAGAATTCCAACGTAATACTAATTTAACATCTTCGATAGGACTATTTTGAAGCACTTTACTCATTGCTTTAAAATAACCAAGATCTGTAACAATAATTTTATCAAGCTTATTACCATCAGTTTTATCAAGATTGTTAACATTAACACCGATTCCTTTTAAGTAAGCAGCCCAATCTATTGCAGGAGATAATTTAGTTAATTCTTCAACAGACATAGGGTTATACATCTTACGAGTATCTCTACGTTCTTCCTTTGTCATCATTGGTTCTGCTAAGCTTTTTTCAAAAGCAACTATAGTAGCTGCATTTTTTTTAGCAGTAGCTTCATCATCTCCAAATTCTTGTAGCATTTTAGCTACAAATTCTTGATATTTTGCTAGTTTATCTGCTACTTTTTTATCTACATAATAATCTCTAGATAAACCAAGACCACCAGCTCCCATGTAACCGGCATTCATGTTACTGTTTTTAAGATCATTAAAAACCCCAAAACCATAAAAACTACCACCTCCATAAGGAGCCATGTTTGTAATAAAAGTTTGTACGTCTTTTAAGTTTTTAATTTCAGCAATCTTCTTAAGAAATGGTTCTACAGGAGTTTTTCCTGCTTTGTTTCTAGCAACAGTATCCATGATTGTCTCATAGTAATTTACTGCTTTTTCTTGATCTGAATCGATTTCATTTCCATCAGCATCTTTTATTTTAGGGAAATTTCCTTCTTCAATCGCTTTATTTAAAATAACTAATACATCAGCATCCGTTTTTTTACGAAGCTCTCCAAAACCTCCCCAAGAAGTTTGATCTTCAGGAATCTCAGTTTTATCTAACCAAGATCCGTTCACATATCTAAAAAAATCATCAGTTGGCTTTGCTGAAGAATCCATGTTTTCTATGATAATACCAGGAGTTTTCTCTGCTACTGGTTTAGCATCTGTAGGTTTTTTTTCGTCTGTTTTACAAGCAATAACACCCAAAGATGTAATTGCCATGATAAATAGACCTTGTTTTAAATTTTTCATTTGAATAACTTTGATTACGGTTTAATTTTTATTGTAGATGAACTAGGTAGCTGATCGAATCCCATATTGTAAAGCGTAAATCCATAAATATCAGCAAACTGTTCAATCGTTTTTGCAACAGGTGTTCCAGCACCATGTCCTGCATTAGTTTCAATTCTAATTAATACAGGATTTTTTCCTTGTTGTTTTTCTTGTAGTTCGGCAGCAAATTTAAAACTATGAGCAGGAACAACACGATCATCATGATCTCCTGTAGTTACTAATGTTGCTGGGTATTTAACACCTTTTTTTACATTATGAACAGGTGAATACCCTTTTAAATAGTTAAACATTTCTTTAGTGTCTTCAGAAGTTCCATAATCATATGCCCAACCTGCTCCAGCAGTAAAAGTATGATAACGTAACATATCTAAAACACCAACAGCTGGTAAGGCTACTTTCATTAAATCTGGTCGTTGTGTCATTGTAGCTCCTACTAATAAACCACCATTAGATCCTCCTCTAATTGCTAGGTAATCAGAAGAAGTATATTTTTTTTCTATCAAATATTCAGCAGCAGCAATAAAATCATCAAAAACGTTTTGTTTCTGCATTTTAGTACCAGCTACATGCCATTTCTTTCCATATTCTCCACCACCTCGTAAATTTGGTACAGCATAAACACCTCCTTGTTCCATCCATACAGCATTTCCAATACTAAAGCTAGGAGTTAAACTGATATTGAATCCACCATAACCATATAAAATGGTTGGGTTTTTTCCATTTAATTCAATTCCTTTCTTGTAAGTAATAATCATTGGAACTTTGGTTCCGTCTTTAGAAGTATAGAATACTTGTTTACTTTCATATGCTTCTGAATTGAAGCTAATAGTAGGTTTCCAATATGACTTGTAAGAACCATCTTTTGGATTGAAGATATACAATGACCCAGGAGTATTGTAATTTGTAAAAGAAAAATACAATTCTTTAGCTTCTTTTTTTCCTCCAAAATTACCAGCAGAACCCACGCCAGGTAATTTTATTTCTCGAACTAAGTTTCCATCATAATCATATTGAAAAACTTTAGAAACGGCATCTACCATATATTCAGCGAAGAAATAACCTGAACCAGTAGATGGACTTAATACATTTTTTGTTTCTGGAATTAAATCTTTCCAATTTTCAGGAGTTGGATTTGAAGCATCGACTGTTACGATTTTTTGATTAGGAGCATTTAAATTGGTAACCAAATATAATTTACTTCCTATATTTTCAATAACATAAGTAGTACTATCAAAATTATCTAAAACAGTAGTGAAACTGCTTTCTGGTTTTGATAAATCTTTAATAAAAAGTTTATTTCCAGATGTTGATGTTGAAGCGCTTACAATTAAATAATTATCGTCTTCAGTTACATTACCACCAACATATCTATGCTTTTCTTCTGGTTTAGCTCCAAAAATTACAGGATCATTTTTCTGATTGGTACCTAATTTATGGTAGTATAATTTATGTTGATCTGTTTTTGCAGATAACTCACTTCCTTTAGGTTTATCATAACTAGAGTAATAGAAACCTTCGTTTCCTTTCCAAGAAATTCCTGAAAATTTTACATCTACTAGTGTATCTTCTTTAATTTCTTTAGAAGCTACATCCATTATAATTATTTTTCTCCAATCACTTCCTCCTTCAGAAATAGCATAAGCTACTGTTTTTCCATCTTTAGAAAAACTTACAGAACTCATAGATGTAGTTCCATCTTTAGAAAATGTGTTAGGATCTAAAAAAACCTCTTCTTTATTGTTTTCTTTCCCTCTGTATAATACATAATGATTTTGTAAACCATCATTTTTGTACATGTAAGTATATTCCCCTTCTTTAAAAGGAGCACTTCTTTTTTCATAATTCCATAACTCAGATAATCTGTTTTTGAGTTGTTCGCGATAAGAAATTTTAGATAAGTAATCAAAAGTAACTTCATTTTCTGCTTTCACCCAGTTTTCAGTTTCATTACTTTTATCGTCTTCTAACCATCTATAGTTGTCGGTTACTTCAGTACCAAAATAGTTATCGGTTACCGGTTGCTTTTTTGTTTCAGGATATTTCACTTCAATACTATTTTCAGAAATGTTTTTTTTACATGCTACCAGTAAAAAACTAGCAACAATAGGTAGAAATATTTTTTTCATTTTTGATTGATTAGATTAAACTTCTCAAAATTAGAGTAAAAAATTAATGAAATGTTACAATTTAAGAGGTTTTTAACATTAATAAGTGTCTTTTGTAATCTTATTTAGTATTATCGTCTAACTTTATAGAAAATAAACAAAAAAATATGACAGAGTTGTTATCAAAAGATTCTTTTTTAGAAAAGGTCTTTAATTATGAAGAAAATAAAGAATGGGAATTTAAAGGAGAAATACCAGCTATAATTGATTTTTATGCAGATTGGTGTGGTCCTTGTAAAACGTTGTCTCCAATATTAGAGCAATTAAGTGAACAATATGAAGGAAAAGTGAAAATATATAAAGTAGATACAGAAGCAGAAAAAGAATTATCAGCAATGTTTGGTATTAGAAGTATTCCTTCAATGCTTTTTTGCCCTATTAATGAAGATCCACAAATGGCAAATGGAGCTCTACCAAAAAAACAAATTGAAGAAATAATAGGAAATGTTTTAAAAGTAAAAAACTAAAAAAAACCTTTTTTTTACAAAAAAATGATAAAAAAGAAACGTAAAAATTTGATTTTAATATATTTTTTTATACAAACACACATAAAAATGAACCATTTATACAAAAATCAATTTCATTACAAAAGAATGTGTATATATTTGTGATGTACTTTTATGTATTCAACATTTACACAATCATAAA
>CALISK010000147.1 GCA_938041625.1 uncultured Tenacibaculum sp.
TTTTGTAATCCTGACTTACAAAAAAATTAATATTAAATTAAAATGAAATTAGTATTAAAACATCCTGAAGAGATAATTAATAAAAGAGTTACTGTTATAAAGAAGGATACACCTTGTTTGGATTCTTCTTGGCATTATCACGCTCAGTATGAACTTATATACATATCTGTTAGTCATGGTATTCGTTTTGTAGGAGATAGTGTTTCTCAATTTTGTGCAGGAGATTTAGTTTTAGTAGGACCATATTTGCCTCATTTGTGGCTTAATGAACCTTCACACTATGAAGAAAATCTTAATAATAAGAAAGTAAATACTATTGTTTTAAAATTTACAGAAGATTTTATAGGAGAGGGAACATTCAATAATCCAGAGTTCTCTAAAATTAAAAAAATGTTCGATCAATCTAAGTATGGTATAAGTTTTGGTCGTGAGCTAGGTCAGAAATTTCACAAAGAATTATTAAATATAAATAAACTTTCCATTGCAGAACAATCTATAAAATTGTTAAGTATACTTAATACATTGTCATTAACTGATGATAAAGAAATACTTTCTTCAACAGACATGCGTCAATATACTTCAGAAAATTCAGATAGAATTGATACAGTACTAAAATACATATCTGATAATTATGCTAGTAATATTAGTTTAGATGATATTTCAGAAGTTGCTTGTATGACGACAAATTCTTTCTGTCGTTTTTTTAAAAAAATAACCAATAAATCATTTACACAATTTTTAAATGAAGTGCGTATTCGTAATGCTTCTCGTTACCTCATTCAAAATAACTTATCAGTATCTGAAGTTTCTTATTTAGTTGGTTATAATTCTATTACAAATTTCAATAAACAATTTAAACAAATAATGGGTAGTACGCCAAAAAGTTATAGAAAAGCTATTTAAGTTTTCATAATTGTTTTATTCTTTGTTTTTTTTATTCAAGATTATAAAATACGTAAATTATACAGTTATTTTTTGTGTTTTCTTTATTACAGGGTAAAAATGAAGTAATAAAGGGTAAAATTGAATATTTCTCATATCCTCTTTTTTTCTAATTTTCCAATCGCAAAACCAACTTAACATTGTTTTAACTTTTACATAAGTTTTTTTAAGAATCTATTTTCTTTAGGTTAAATATTAATACGAAAACTCTATGTAAATAAACAAAATGTCAAAATAAATTGGTGTAACCGAATTAACTCATTATTAAACTTTCACGCATATGAAAAAAACAGGAACATTAAAAGTTCACAAAAACTTTTTTAAGTTGAATAGTTTTATTTTAAATAAAGCACTTAAAAGATTATCACTCATGCTTATTGTTTTTTCACTAGGTATAAATGAAATTTTAGCAGCGAATGTTGTTAAAGCGGAACTCAATACTGTTTTAGAACAAAAAATTTCTGGAAATGTTTCTGATGTTGATGGTCCTTTACCAGGGGTAAATGTATTTGTAAAAGGAACAACTACAGGAATTGAAACAGATTTTGATGGTAACTATTCCATTTCAGTAAAAGATTCTAAAGCTATTTTAGTATTTTCTTTTGTTGGATATAAATCTCAAGAAGTTCAAGTAAATAATAAAACAGTAATAAATATAACTTTAGTAGCAGACGATAATAAGTTAGAGGAAGTTATTGTTTTAGGATATTCATCAAGAAAAAAGGGAGATTTAACAGGAGCTGTAGGTAATATAGGAAATGAAACAATTCAAAGATCCTCTAGTAAAGATATTGCGAAATCGTTAGCGGGTCGTGTTACGGGTCTTAATATAATTGATAGAGGTGGTACGCCAGGAGCATCAGGAGATAATGCTACTAGAATACTAGTTAGAGGTACTGGAACTTTAAACGATAATTCTGCTCTTATTCTTATAGATGGAGTACAAGCAACGACTTTTTCTAATTTATCACCAGAAGATATAGAATCTTTAACAGTTTTAAAAGATGGGGCAGCTGCAATTTACGGATCTAGAGCTGCAAATGGAGTAATATTAATTACTACCAAAAGAGGAAAGTCAGGAAAAGTAAAAATAAACGCTACCAGTACTTATACTATTTCAACGTTTACAAAAAAGCCGAATTTGATGAATGCACGGCAGTATGCTATTTATGAAAATGAGATAGCAGATAGAGGTCGTATAATAGATCCAAGTACGCCTATTCCATTTAGTCAAGAACAAATTCAGAGATTTGGTACCAATCCTTTATTGTTTCCTGATACAAATTGGGCTGATATTACTTTTGCCGATTTTTCACCAGAATCTAGAAATACAGTATCTATATCAGGAGGAAGTGAAACAGTTAAATATTTTGTAAGTGCAGATGCTATAAATCAAGGTGGTTTATTTAAATCAAGGTCTTTAAAATTTGATCAGAATCAAATTAGATCAAATCTTGATATAAAAATATCAAATGACATTAAAATAGGAGTAGACATAGCTGGTATTTTTGGTGACAGAAATCAACCAGGTGTAGATTTACCGAATATTTATAAACATATATTTACAAACCTACCTACCGAAGTAGCTGTTTACCCAAATGGTTTGCTAGCTAGGGGTGGAGAGAATGGGCAAAACCCTCTTTTAATGTCAAGTAGTGAGTCTGGATTCATTAACACAAAAAACACAAATTTACGTGGTAGATTTTCTTTTGAATATTCTTTAGATAAACTTGTTAGTGGTCTTAAATTTAAAAGTTTTGTAGGATTAAGAAAAACAACCAACCAAGTAAAATCTTGGTATACTCCTTGGGTCTATTATAATTTTCAGCAAGGAACAAATGAATATATCCCTGCAACAGGTTTTTCACAAAGAGGAGAAGAAAGAATTTTACGTCAAACAGTTAATAATTTTGATCAAACGTTGTTAAATGCTACTTTACATTACTCAAATTTATTTGGAGATAATCATTCAATTAGCGCTTTTGCCGGTGTAGAAAGATTAGATTCAGAAGTAAGTAATTTTTTTGCAGAAAGAGTTGGAGGATTTCCTTCATCTGATGTTCCTGAATTATTTGCAGGTAGTGAAGAAAACCAAAGAACTAATGGTTCTTCTGGTGAAGGGGCAAGATTTGATGTTTTTGGATCTTTTTCATATGATTTTGGTAAAAAATATTTTATCGATTTCACAATACGTCGTGATGGTTCTAGTAATTTTGGGCCAGGAAAAAGATTTGGAATTTTCCCTAGTGTTGCAGTAGCATGGGCTTTAGATAAAGAGAGTTTTATGGAAAATGTTGAATGGATTAATTCTTTAAAAGTTAGAGCTTCATGGGCACAATTAGGAAACGATCGTGTAGGCCCTTTTCAATTTTTATCTCGTTTTAATTTTGGAAGTCAAAATCCAAACACTCCACAGCCTAATTTCGCTACATTCGGATTGGATGGTAGAATTGTTAATGGTTTTTCATCCGTGGTGGAACCAAATCCTAATGTAACTTGGGAAAATTCTACACAACAGAATATAGGGTTAACCTTTTCTTTATTAGATAATAGATTATCTGGTGATGTAAATTATTATTTTGAAAACAGAACAGATATTTTAAGGCCACAAGTATCTAGTACTCCAGATTTTGTAGGTATTTTACCTAGTGAATTTCCTAGCAAAAATTTTGGAGAGGTTGAAAATTCTGGTTGGGAATTTGAGTTAAGTTGGTCAGACAAAATAGGAAATGTAAGCTATAATTTTGGAGGGAATTTATCAACTAATAGAAATAAAGTAGTTTTTATAGATGAACCAGAAAATATTTCAGAAGCACTAAGACAAGAAGATAAAACTTTCAATTCTTTTATTGTTCAGCCTACTTCAGGTATTTTTCAAAATCAAGAACAAGTAGATAATACCCCAGTAAAATTAGCAGATACAGTTGAAGGAGAACCTATTTATTTAGATACTAATGAAGATGGTATTATAGATGATGGAGACAGAATTAGAATAGATGCTTCAAATTTACCTCGAATTCAATTTGGTTTTTATGGTGGATTTAAATACAATAATTTTGATTTTAATTTCTTATTTCAAGGACAAGCAGATGCAAAAGCAGTAGTGTTTTTTGACCAGTCTGGATCAAAACCAATACATGTTTTTGAGAATAGATGGACACCAGACAATAGAAATTCTAGATACCCTAGAGCATTTCAACAAGGGGATAGATTTAGTGGTAATCAAACAGGAGATCCTGAAAATTTTATAGGAGCAGATTTATGGTTGCATGATGCTTCTTTCTTGAGACTAAAAGAAGTGGAATTAGCCTATACAATTGATGAAAAAATAACAAAATTTGGAGATATAAAATTATTCCTTAGAGGATTTAACTTATTCACTATGTTTTCAGAAATAAATGATCTAGGCCTAGATCCAGAATCAACTGGATATAATAATTTTAGAGGATCAACATATACTCAATTAAGAAGTTATACTCTTGGTGTTAATTTTAATTTTTAATACAATAAAATTAAGAAAAAATGAAAAAAATAAAAATTATTTTCGCATTCATAATCTTCTTAACTATAAGTTGTGAAGAAGTTTTAGAAATAGAGTCTAGAAATACTTTCACAGAAGACTTTATATATGACGATCCAGATCAATTAGAACGTTTAGTTTTTACCTCTTACAACAGTACAGAGAGTTGGGGTTTAAATAAATTTATATGGTGGGCTAGACGATTTAATATTGAAGGAGCCTCTTTTGAAGCTAAGTTCAATTTTAGAGATTTAGATCAATATAGACTAAGAGCTGGGTGGAACCCAAATAATGTGGGTGTTTTTAGAGATACATGGAGAAGTTATTTCAGCTTTGTTAGAGATATTCTTGTGTTTTTAGATAAAGTTGATGAAAGTAATGCAATGAAAAAAAATCCTCAAAAAGTAAGGGTTTTAAAAGCTGAAATGCAATTTTTATTAGCGAATACTTATAGTAAATTAATTAAGTATTATGGGGGGGTACCTATTTTAAATAGAGCTTTGTCTTTAGATGAAGACTTTAATATCCCTAGAGATAGTTATGAAGATTGTGTTAATTTTATAATTAAGAATTTAGATGAAGCTATAAATGTATTACCATTAACAAGACCAGACAATGAATTTGGTAGGGCCACAAGGTTAGCAGCTTTAGCAGTTAAATCACGAACTCTTTTATATGCTGCAAGTAAATTACATAATCCTTCTACTACACCAAATGGACCTTTATACGATTATACAAAATCGACAAAATGGCAAGATGCAGCTAATGCAGCTAAAGCAGTTATAGATGAAGTAGGGAATAGAGATTTATTACCCATTACCAATGCTAAAGAGTATAGAGATTTATTTTTATCACCAAACGCTGATATTATATTTGCTAGACCTTTTGGAGAATTACTTTTTGACTTTGGAACGGATGTGAATTCTTTATGGCAGCTAACACAAGCACCAAGTGGTTATGGTGGTTGGGCATTAAGTTCACCAACACATAACTTTACTTTGTTGTACAATATGGATGATGGTACTACAACAAATGGAACATTATATGATGTGTCTAAACCTAATGATAATAGAGAAATGAGGTTTTACGCAAATCTTAATTTTAATGGAGCTCAATTTAGAGGTAGAGATGTTCAATATTATTTATCGGAAGATGTTGGTATAAATCCTCACGGTTTAGATTCTCCTAACGGATTAGGAAATGTATTGCACTCATCTAAGACAGGTTATAATATTAGGAAATTTCATGATGAAAGTACAGGTTTAACAGAAACTACAGCTGGTCGTCCTTACATATTATATCGTTTAGCAGAAGTTTATTTAAACTATGCAGAAGCTAATTATCAATTAGGAGATGAAGCTACAGCTAGAGAGTATCTTAATAAGGTGTCTTCAAGAGCTTTACAACCAGTAATAACTTCTACAGGAGTAGATCTTTTAGAGGCTATTAAAAGAGAAAGACGTGTTGAATTATCTTTTGAAGGGCATAATTTCTTTGATGAAAGAAGGTGGATGAATACAGCACATTTAGGAGACTATGATATTAAAGGTTTACGTTGGACTAAAAAAGTAGACGGAACTATAGAGAATGAAGAATATACAGTAATTAGAAGACCTTGGTTTGAAAGACAATATTACTTGCCTATTCCTCAATCAGAAATAAATAAAGTGTCTACTTTAGAACAAAATTCAGGTTATTAATACATTGTAAATTGGTTTGAATTATATTACTTTGATTTTAAAGTAAAAAATACCGAGAGTTTTCTCGGTGTTTTTTGTTAAAATTAATATTAAATAAAGTAACGATTTTTAAAAAATTATTAAAAACATATATAAAATTTTTATTAATGAAAGAAAGTATAAGGGTATACATGTTTAGTTTTTCTTTATTGTTTTTATTATTTAATTGTAAAACAAAAAAAGAACCTATACTAAATAAAATAAAAGTTAAACAACCGAACATATTATTTTTAGCAGTTGATGATTTACGTCCAGAACTAGGATGTTATGGTTCTGAAATAGCAATTACTCCTAACTTAGATAAATTAGCAAGTAACGGAATACTCTTTAATAAAGCGTATTGCCAAGAGGCAATATGTAGTCCTTCTAGAGCAAGTTTAATGACAGGAGCTCGTCCAGAAACCATTAATGTTATAGAAAACTTCACTTATTTTAGAGAAGCTAATCCTGATATAATCACATTGCCTCAGCATTTTAAAAATAATGGTTATGAAACGGTTCATACAGGGAAAATATTTCATAAACCTTCTTTTGCAGATTTAAATATTTCTTGGAGTAGAGAGCCTGCGTATGATAAAATGAAGATTAAAAAAAGCAGTACTCCAGGAGGTTTTGCACTGGTAGAAAATCAAGAGTTGTTTAAAAAAAACAGGGAAGATGTAATTGCTAAATACGGTAAAAATGCACCCAGAAATGGTTTAGGAAAAGGGCCTGCTTATGAAAAAGCAAACGTTCCCGATTATTTTTATGATGATGGTTATAATGCTGAGTTGGCCATTGCTACTTTAAAAGAGATGCAAGAGAAAAACCCAGAGAAACCTTTCTTTTTAGGTGTAGGAATGAAAAAACCTCATTTAGATTGGTTAGCTCCTAAAAAATATTGGGATTTGTATGATACGACTAAAATAAAATTAACCCAACAAAAGAAAGGACCAATAAAAGGTGCAGCTATGGGGTTACATCCTTCTTTTGAGTTAAGGGCTAGATATGGAATTCCTAAGAAAGGGCCTATTAATGATCAATTAGCTATTACTTTAAAACATGCTTATTTAGCATCTGTAAGTTATGTAGATGCTCAAATAGGAAAAGTACTAAAAGCATTAGATGATACAGGTTTAAGGGAGAATACTATTGTGATTTTATGGGGAGATCATGGATGGCATTTAGGAGAAATGGGAATTTGGGGTAAAGCTACAAATTATGAAATTTCAGCAAGAGTTCCTCTAATCATATCAACTCCTAATATGCCCCAAAGTAGTAAAGGGCAAAAATCGGAGGCTTTGGTAGAATTGGTAGATATGTACCCAACATTAACAGATTTAGCTGGTTTAAAGCTTCCTGAACACTTAGAAGGACAGAGTTTTAAATCGTTATTAGAAGCTCCAAATAAAAAATGGAAAAAAGCAGCTTTTACACAGTTTCCTTCTCCTGCACTTAGAGAGTGGGCAGCCAATCCTTTATCTAAAGGAATGCGTGAAACTTATTTTGGACCATTAATAGAGGAGGTAGAAGGGCGTATTAAAGATCAACAAAAAGAAAAATGGAATAGAAATCTTTTTGAAAACTATTTAATGGGTTATACAATGAGAACACAGCAATATAGATTTATGTTATGGAGAGATTATAGAAAACCAAAATCTGAACCTTTATTTTACGAGTTATATGATCATAAAAAGGATCCTAATGAAACGGTAAATATAGCTGAAGAACATCCAGTGTTAGTAAAACAACTTTTAGAACAATTTGATAAAGGGTGGAAAGGAAATAAAGCATTGTAATTAAAATTAAAAAACCATTTGAAAATTACTTCAAATGGTTTTTTAATTTTAAAAAGTGTTTACTTCTTGAGTTATCTAATTGCTGTAGAAACACGTTTTTTAATTAAGTAGTCATCAAGTGCTAGGTGAGAACAATCATGACCTATACCACTTTCTTTAATGCCTCCATGAGGTAAATAAATAGCATATTTTACACCATTAATTTGAATTTCACCAAAATCTAACTCTTCAGTAAATCTCTCTATCCTTTTATGATTATTTGTAAAAATATATGAAGCTAAACCAAATTCAGTATCATTAGCTAATTCTAAAACTTCATCATCGGTATCAAAACTCATAATACCTGCTATAGGACCAAATGTTTCTTCTTTAAAAAGTTTCATTTGAGGAGTAATACCAGAAACAACAGTAGGTTGAAACCAATTGCCCTCTTCAGGAAGATGATTTGGTATTTTCCCACCATATTCTAATGTTGCTCCCTTTTCTATAGCATCTTGGATTAGTGTAAACATTCTGTCTCTATTGTTACGATTTGCTAAGGGACCCATAAAAACATCAGGGTTTTCTTTTGTACCTAAACCAATCTTTAATTCTGAAGCTTTTTTTACATAAGCTTTTAAAAATGTATTATATATGTTTTTATGAACAAAAATTCTATTTGCAGCCACACATACTTGTCCAGCATTACCATATCGTAAAACAATCGCTAAATCTAAAGCCTTATCAAAATCAGCATCTTCAAAAACAATAAAAGGAGCATTCCCTCCTAGTTCTAAACCAAACTTTTTAATAGAAGTAGTACTTTCTGTTATGATTTTTTTAGCAGTATTGGTTGACCCTATCATGGTTATTACAGAAGGTATTTTGCTGGAAGTCATTGTTTTGGCTACTGTTTCAGTAGGCCCTTCAATGATTGTTATGACACCAGCAGGGAAATTAATTTTGTGTAGAATTTCTCCAATTATATACGCTGAAAGTGGTGAAACTTCTGAAGGTTTTATAATTAAGGAGCATCCAGAAGCTAAAGCAGGCCCTATTTTATAACCAATATTTAAAACAGGAAAGTTCCAAGCTAAATAAGCTAAGACGACACCAGCAGGTTTAGAGATTAATTTATGAGTGTGTGTACCTTCATAATCAGGTATTTGTTCTTCTCTTAAATTTTGCATAGCATTAGGGTACCATTCTAAAGCCTCTGTTAGTCTTTGAATGTCTTCTAATCCTCCTGCGTAAGTTTTACCCATTTCATAAACCATAGCAGTACGAATTTCTTCCTCATGTTCTAAAACTGCTAAACGTAGTTTATTCATCCATTCAGTCCTGTCTGCTAAAGATAGGTTAGACCAATATTTAAAACCTTTTTGAGCACTAATTAGGGCTTTTTCAGCATCTTCTTTTCCTGCTTTAGCTATTTGAGCAATAACTTCTCCTGTAGCAGGACAAATTACATCTTGTTTTTCACCATTAACGCCATCTACTAATTCTCCATTAATATATAACTTCTTGTATCCGAATTGTTGTGTTTTCATTGTTTGTTAAAATAGTAAATTAAAGAATATTTATTTGCTTATCAGATAAAGCATATTCCATTAAAACATTTTCATCAATATCTATTCCCAGGCCAGGTGTTTTCGGAACCTCAATCATACCGTCAATAATTTCAATTTTAGGATAGGTTAAACGTTCTCTTAATCCATTTTCTGTTTGATCGTATTCAATAAAAAAATCAGGAGATTTCATTCTTCCTGGTATGGGTTCTAAATTAGCAATAAAGTGTAAAGCTACATGTATGCCAATTGCTGTACCCCAAGTATGAGGTACTAGTTCTACACCATAAGTACTTGATAGGGCAGAAATTCGCTTTGCTTCAGTTAAACCACCTGTAGCACAAATATCTGGTTGAATAATGTCTACAGAGTTGTTTCTAAGTAATTGGTGAAAACCATAACGTAAATATTCACATTCACCACCAGCTATAGGTATAGATGTTTTACTCCTTAATTCATTATATTGTTTGTAAAATTCAGGAGAAATAGGCTCTTCAAACCAACTAATATTTAAATGTTCTATTTTTTGTGCTAATATTGTAGCTTCTTTTAAACTATATGCATGATTAGAATCGATCATTAATTGAATAGAGTCTCCAATTATATTACGTACTTTTTTTATGTTTTCATAATCTTCATTAATTCCTAAACCAACTTTCATTTTTATGGCTTTAAAACCTCTATTTACATATTCTAAGACTTCTTCTTCAAAGTGTTTAGATGGGTTTTCAGGATCTATAAAATATAATCCTGTAGCATAGGGTTTAATTTTGTTTCTAAAAGTACCTCCTAATAAAGTAGATACTGGTAAATTTAAAATTTTACCTTTTAAATCCCATAAAGCAATATCTATGGCGCTAATTGAGGCTACAAGTACACCTCGTCTTGCGTAATCTAATGTTTTACGATATAAGTGATTCCATATAACTTCATTTTCTAAAGCGCTTTTACCTATAACATGTGGTTTTAAAAAATCGATGCCCGCTTTTAAAATACTAGCAGGTCCATATCCTTCTCCCCATCCATGTTGCCCATTAGAAGCTGTTATTTTAACAACGCAAATACACCTTTCAGAGTATTCCCATTGGGAAAAGAAAAAGCTTTTTGACAATTTATCTTTAAGTATAAATGTTTCAATTTTTTCAATTGTCATATCTTAATTTTTAATAAAGAACTAGTTGATAACGAACAAAACTAGTGATTCAACTATGTTTTTTAGAGCTCATGTTTACCCTAAACATATTCAATATTACCCTTTGATAATTTAAATTTAATGTAACTAAATAAGGCAGCAATTCTATATTGCTGCCTTTGGAAATACCAATACCTTATTTTAAAATTATACTAATTAGGAAAATTCGCATTGTAGTTTGTTATTGTATTAACATTGTTACTGCATGCAGCTGCTGTAGTAGTTTTAATGTTTCTAGTAAAACCACCAGGAAAACCATCAAAATCTTGTCTTAATAATGTTACTTTATAGTTTCCGCCAGAAGTACTATTGTTAGTGTTGTCAATGCTTAAGGATACAGAGGGACCATGATATTCAAAACCATTAAACATACTTAAACTTGTTCCAGGATTTTTTATATCATCAATCCATAAACCACAAGGAATAAATTTAAGATGACCTTGCTTAATTTTAGCACCTCCCTCATTTTGATAGGTAGCTTTTATATTTGCAACACTAGGATTCATAAAATATCCGGCTTTTAAACCATCACCTAATTGATCTATAACATAAGAATTTCTTGGAGCTAAACTAGCTTCAGAAGATAATCTTGTAGCCCATTGAGTACCATTATTACGTTTATAAGGATTACCAGATAAAGCAGTACCACTTATATTCGGAAATTGATTTTGTATAAAGGTTTTAAAAGCTCTTTGCCCTGTTTGAGTTAAAGGAAAACGCTTGTTCTTATCAAATAATTCTAAAAAACCTTTCTCTACTCTAACAGCAAATGCAGATCCTATAGAAGATACTTTTTCAATAGTAATCTTCCCGTTTTCAACAAAGTGAGGAGAAAACATAACAGCACATAACCCATTTGTATTTCTTATGTTGTGTGCATATATATCTTTTATACCTCCTTTTTTAGTGTTGTTTTTAAGTTCATCTTTCATTCCCTTGTCATCTGTTTCCATTCTTAAGGTTATACCACCTCTACAGCTAAGATTTTTGAATAAAATATGCTTTGCATTATAGGTTTGAACAAGTCCGTAGCCAGTGTGGGCTCCAGTTTGGTTAATGTTTTCTATGACTCCATCTTTTGGACCAGGTCTGCTTTCTGAAGCTCCAGGTACGTGTACTAATACAATAGAATTTACAGATGATCTTCTATCTTTTATGTTTAGATCACTAACTCTAAAATTATCTACTCTACCTATTTTAAGGGCGTTAACATTTTGATTCACAAGATTTGTAGCAGAGATATTGATTGTGAATTTTTTTCCATCTTCACCGCTAATACTAACATTTTTAATACGGTTTCCGTTTTTACTAGCTCCAATAGAAAATACACTTCCTCTTGTACCGTCAAAAATAATTTCGGTTCCTTCTTCAATTTCTAAATGAATGTTGGATTTTAAACTAACTTTATTCCAGTAATACGTTTTTTTTGGAATTTCTATAATTACACCAGCTCCTGTTTCGTCAGAGTTTCTGTTAATTAATTGATTTAATTGAGAAACAGTAGTGCCTGTAAATCGTATTCTAGTGGGGGTGGTTGGAGGTGTGTAAAAATTTGAATTTTTAAATTTAGGAGGTATTCTAAGCGCTAAGTCTGTTTGTGACTCAGTTTTTTTATTAATACTTTCAAGTTCATTTAAATCTTCTGAACAAGATGTTAGAGCTAATACGGATGTTAATAAAAAGATTTTAGATTTTTTAAATTTCATAATTATTAATAGTTATAGGGTTAATTAAGTTTTCTAAAACAAATTTAAAATGAGTTTAAATTATATGATATAATGATATTAACTAATGATAAGTAAATATTACCCGTTTAATATTTAACCTTTTTATGAAAGTTAAGTTTATATCCTTTTGGTATTAAATATATCTTCAAAATGTGTATGTTCTATAAAATAGAGTAGTATTGGTTTTTTAAAAAAAATATAGAACCAAGACTAATTCTAATTTTTTTTTTGATAAAGACAAAAGTGAAACTAAAAAATCGATAAGTTTTTCACTTACCGATTTTAATTAAGTTAATTATTAGAAGGAATAGGGCAATCTTTAAATGTTACTTTACAGTCTCTTCTACCTTTTATTTCTTGAGTAGTATTATCAATAGTAACTGTTTTAGGGATTCCTACTGGATACGATTTTAAAATAGATTCATCAACATCTATATCAATATTGTAGCTTCCTGTAGTTACTAATCCAGTACCCTTTATTGTATTGTCAAATACACCAGCTAATGTGGGTCCATGGAATATTGCATCTTTACCTATTTTGTATCTACAATATTCTTTGTTTCTTTCTTCACACGGCATATATAATCTATGATTAAAATTCATTTGACTACTATTCCCATAAGTCGTACTATCGTTTGTAATTCGACTATTAGAAGAAAAAGTTCCAGCTTTAAAACCTGCTTCATTAAATGCGACACTTGCAAATTCAGGTTTTAATCTTGCTACAAAAATTCCTCCTCCTCTTTTGTATATAGCTCCTACAGAACCAGCTCCATAAGTGTCTTCTATTGTTGCTTTATGATCATCACCTGTAATAGTATTGTTTTCTGCAAAAATTTCGACAAACCCTCTTTCTATTCTAACAGTAAAAGAACTATTAACAGAACTAATATTGTTGGCCGTTACTTTACCGTTTTTCATAAAATGTGGTGATAACATGAGTGCTGCCAAACCGTTTCTGTTACTAATATTATTGGCAGAAATGTTTCTAACACCACCTATGTTTGGAACACTTTTATTTTTATTTAAGCTTTTCATTAATCTGTTATCTGTTTCTATTCTCAATGTAACACCTCCATCACAAGATAAATCCTTAAATAAAACTTTATTAGCTGCATAAGCTTGAATTAATCCATATCCTCTATGTGCTAATTTTTGGTCAATTTTTTGAATGACTCCACTTTTTGGCCAATTAGGACCATCTACATCGGTTATATCTACTAAAATAGAAGCGAAGACACTAATTTTGTCTTCAATAGTAAAGTTTGATATTATAAAATTTTCTACATCTCTTACTGCACAGACAATCATATTTCTGTTTTTGTTATTTTCTCTTAAATCGATTACGAATCCAGATCCAACTCCTATTAATCCTGAGTTCTTTATAGCACCAGTTCTATCTCCAAATCCAAAAATTACTTGATTAAATTTTTTACTAATTCCGGCATGTATAACGGTACCTTCTTCAATTTCTATTGTAATATTTGATTTCATTACAATATCGGCTAAATAATATTCACCCCTAGGAATGATGATTTTTCCATAATTATCTATACCTAAGTTAGTACTCATATTATCTATAGCACTTTGTAATTCTTGACTATCATCATTTTTTAAATTATTAAAATTTATTTCTTTTGTTATCTCAAAGCTCTCAGGGGCTTTATAAAACTTTGAAACATTAGAATTTACTCTAGATTGTAAATTATCATTAAACTCTAAGTTTTTTTCATTTACTATAATTTCTTCAACGTTTGAAGAACATCCTATTATAAGAGTTGTTATGAGTGTTAAAGAAAGGTTTTTCAATGTTGTGAATGTTTTCATTTTACTTTTGTTTTAATTTTAGGTTAATTATTGAGGTTTTAAGCTGTTGTTTATGAGTGCAATAAAGGACATGAAATTAATTCTAAGTAAATTAATATTACCTTATGTTTATCTTATTTTATCCTGTTTTTAGATGTAATTTAAACTCTTTGTTTTTTAATAATAATTTTTTAAGATAAAACCTAGTTTAGCTATCTTCTTTAATGTATTAAACTGTTAGTTTTTATTTGAATTAGTCTAAAAAAACGAATTTTTTTCTCAAAAGATATTATGAAAAAGTGTAGATGTTTGATTGTAAGGAAATCATTTTCTCTAATTATAAACAAAGGCTCAGATTTAATCTGAGCCTTTGTTTATACCTTATATATTATAAATAAGATAGTCTTGAATAGTTATACTATGGACGTAATTGTATTTCTCTTAAAGTTAAATCATCCATATAAAATTTAACAGGAGAACTGTTAAATTCATTCCATCCTCTAATTGTTAGTGTTTTATCTCCTGTTTGGTTAAATTTCACAAAAATGGAAGTATATACCCATTCGCCAGAAACAAAGCCAGGAGTAAATTCAGGATTAGGTCCTACGCCCCAATCTGTATCTGGAAACCAATACATTCTTATATCAGGTGTGAATGTAGCGTCTGGAGTTCCTCTGTCTATTAAATATGTCCAAACTCCCATTTCGTAATCTTTGCCAGCTTCAGCGAAAAAGGTGATATCATCACCAGTATTGGTTTTACCGCCAAGTACCATACCTCCATTAGAACTATATTCAATATAAATACTTTTATTCCCAGTTTTTGCTTGTACTGAAGAAACATCACTATTAAAAAGAGCCCATATACCTCCCCAACCAGCATCTTTCCAGTTATCATTTGTACTATTTTCAAAACTATAATCCATATTAGATTTAGTATCAAAAATATTTTCTATTCTTTCAAACCCAACTTCCGTTAAAGGGATAGCGTCAGATTTTACTTGGTCTGATGTAGAAAGAAGCCCAGGAGTGTATGAAATGTTAACTTTGTCGTCTCTGTAAATGGTTTCGTTTAAGGTAATTAAAACAATATTAGGAGAGTCAACATCAAGGCTAATATCTGTAATGTTTACAGGGATAGAAGTTCCTTTATTCTCTAAATTTACAATAAAATCACTTGAATCTAATGATGCAGGGTCCATACCTCTACTAAACTCTAATCCAATTTTACCATTTCTTTCATTAACAGCTTTTAAGATTACTGGTTCTGTAGAAGGAATAACTTTGATTAAACTCTTTAGAGAAATAGTGTCTCCTCCAAAAGGTCTATTTCGACTGGCTATGAACTTTAAGTCATGATCGCCTAAGTTAATATATGTTACATCAATGTTTGTATCTGTAGTAGTAGAAGTAGCAGGAGATCCACCATTGATAGCCCAATTAAAAATAAGAGGTTCTCCATCTACAGTATAGGAAAAGCGCACTTTTTTACTTGCAATTACTTCGTTTTTAGCATTCTCTTTTATAATAAGAGCATCTCCTAAAGTACCATCTTCATTTAAATAATTTGCTTTTAAATCGATATTAACTTTAGGCAATACACGAACAACAATGGTTGTATCTGCAGTATTAGACCCTGTAGTCTTTCCTTTAGAGTATATTTCACCTTTAAAGATTTGAGATAAGGTAACATTATAATTTCCAGGGCGATTAAAAAAAGCTTTTACTATTGGTTCTTCGGATGTTTTATCGTTATCTGCCCCAGCAATATCTACAACATTGTCAGGAAATGTCCACATTCGAGACACTACTCCAGCAGAACCATCTCCAAAATCAATATCTTCATTTGGGTTTACTCTATTTTGAACAGGTGATTCAGAAGTGAATATAGCTCTTTCGTTAGGCTCTATAAGTACAGTCTCCTTTTCTTCACATTGTATAAAACAAATTGAACAAAAAAGAACTGTAAAAATTATGTATTTTAAGTTTTTCATCTTAATTATCAGTTATTAAATTACCATTTGTTTGAACTTCGCCAGTTGGTATTGGTAAGTAATCATGTTGAGAAGGAGTATAAGACCTATTTGTAACTGTAAAATCGGGTCTTATTCTAGTTACTATAAATAAAGGGGCTACCCCTCCATTATTTACATCTAAAGTTGTTTCTTTATTTGTTTCTCTCCAAGTTTCGTCTGAAGCTAATTCACTAAATATATCTTTTTTAATACCCCATCTAACTAAGTCTTTATTTCTATAACCTTCAAAGCAAAGTTCAGAAGGTCTTTCAACTCTTCTTAAATGAGTCATTATATTTTCTGTATTTAAAACTACCATAGGTTGTGTGCCATGCACTTGAATACTCACATGTAGTTGAGGAAACATACCTCCATTATTATCCATGTAATCTTGTAAGGTAATAACTCCAGCACGACTTCTTACCATATCTATATAACGAACAGCTTTTCCTGTATCTCCAGAGTCATTTAATACTGCTTCAGCATACATAAGGTAAACATCTGCTAATCTAATAGCTCTAAAATTAATAGGAGATCTGCCACCAAACTCTATCGTCGATTCATTTTCTTTATGATACCATTCAGAATGTTTTTTAACATATGCAGAGTGCCCAAATCCCCATCCAGGTAAATCTTGATAGTTTTCAGTATAATAAAGACCTTCTCCATTTCTAGGCGCAATTGTTGCATTTAATCTATTAGAATGAACTAGACCTCCATTAAGTTTAGATGCATTAATAGGATTATTAGGATCTATGACATCATTAATTAACATTTCATGTAAATAATAGGAAGATAAAACAACACTCCATCCTCCACGTGCAAAATGTCCTACAGCACGAGCTAAACTAGTAGATTCAGAACCATTGTTATTAGGTACATCATCTATCTCATCACCGCTAATACCTGGCCCAGATACATCTTCAAAAGCTATTTCAAAAATAGATTCAGAATTAAACTCGGTGTCATGCCTAAAGTTGTCCATAATTTCTGGAGTTAAAGAATAAATATTAGAATTTATTACTTCTTCAAAGCTTTTAGAAGCCATTGTCCACTCCTCATTATACAAATAAGCTTTTCCCAAAAGAGAAGTAGCGGCTCCCCAAGTAACGCGACCTAAATTGTCTCCATCCCAATTTTGAGGTAAATTTGTTTTTGCATATTCTAAATCAGGCTTAATTACATTTTCTAAAATTTCTTCTTTGGTAGATAAATCTTTATTAAATTCTCCTACTTTGGGAACAGTTGTATGAATAATACCTTTACCATAACTATGAGCAATTTCAAAATAAAAGAATGCTCTTAAAAAACGAGCTTGTGCTATCATTGAAACTTTACTATTACCCGAAAAGATAACACTAGGATCTGCGGATTGAATTTGGCCAATCAATTGATTAGCTCTAAATATACCAATATATGCAGCATTCCATTTATTAGTTACATATGAGCTAGCATCATTATATGTTAAGTTTCTAAAATCATAATGAGGTCTATGCCAATTTTCAGTACCTGCTATATCAGATAAAAGCATCTCATTAGCTAAGGTAGAACCACTTAAAGATTGAAATTGTAAGGCTCCATAAACTGTTGTTAATGCAGAATTAAATTGTTCTTGAGTTTTCCAAAAAGTATCTGCAGTAAGAGTATTTGGATTAACTTCTTTTAAAAACTCATCTTCATCGCAACTAACAAGAGATATCACTAAAATTAGTAACGATAATAAACGTTTATTTTTTAATTTTTTCATGATTATTAATTTTATTAAAAGCTTAATTGAACACCTAAAGAGAACTGCCTAGTAAATGGATAATCTCCACGATCAACTCCTCTAGTAAAAATACCATCACCACCAACTTCAGGATCGAAACCTGTATATGACGTGAATGTAAATGGATTAACAGAAGATAAATAGACTCTAGCTTTATCAATTCCTGATTCTTTTAAACCAGGAATGGTATATCCTAACGTTATATTTCTTATTCTCCAATAGTCCCCATTTTCTAAAAAATAATCAGACCTAGATCTAAAATTATTTGTTCTATTTGTTGGAATATTTGATTCTGGATTTTGAGGAGACCACATAGTAAATAAATCGGTATGTCTCCCTCTTCTGTATGCACTATGTTTAGCTCCATTGTATATTTCTGCTCCTTGAGAAATATAATTTTGAACATATAGGTCAAAATTTTTATACTCGAAATTAAAGTCTAATCCAATTTCAAAATCTGCTTGACCAGACCCTTTGTAAACTCGATCATTATCATCTATTAGGTTATCACCATTTCGATCTATAAAAGATAAATCTCCTAATTGAGCACTAGCATCTATAAGTCGATATTCGTCAAGTTTTTCTTGTGTTTTGATGACACCTTCAGTTTCTACTAAAAAGAAAGCACCAGCTTCTCTACCAACTGCTAAGAAAGTTGTAAAGTCTACACCTGATAAAGTTAAAGAAGGAGTCCCATTTGCAAATCCTCTTTCTACTCCATTTAAGTTGGTAACTTCATTCTTATTACTTGTAAAAGTAGAAGAGATATTGTATTTTAAACCAAAGTTTGTTTCATCTTTGTATGATAATGCTAATTCAACACCTCGGTTAACCATATCTCCAGCATTAATAACTAAAACATTAAAGACACCTAAACCACGAGGGACTGAAGTACCTGTAGATGGGGGTAATCTTTGAGGAAGAAGCATATCTGTTCTTTCATTCTCATAATAGTCTGCTGTTAAAGATAATTTATTATCTAAGAAAGAAGCATCAATACCAATACCTCTTGATATTTTTGTTTCCCATCGAATATTTTCATCTACGAAACGTCTTTGATTAAATCCAAAACTCAAACTTTCATTTGGTCCAAATGGATAATTAACGCCAGATTCAATTAATGGGGTAAAAAGATAGTTTGGAATATTTTGACTTCCAATTTCTGCCCAATTTGCTCTTAATTTTAAGTTATTAATAAATGTTATATCTTTAAAAAAATTCTCTTCATGAATATTCCACCCTGCTGAAAATCCAAAGAAATTACCAAATCTGTTTTTTTCAGAAAACCTAGAAGAACCATCTCTTCTAATACTAGCTGAAAAAAGATACTTATCGTCATAATTATATTGGGCTCTAAATAATTTACCTGTTAATGTATTTCTATTTATTATCTCAGTAGGTCTTTTTGCTTCAGCTCCAGCACTTAAAACTTGAACATCATTACTTGCAGTTTTATCGAAAATTACACCAACATTAGTGTTGTTAGCTTCTTGCTCTTCATATGAAAGAACCCCTGTAAATTTAAGGTTATGTTTTCCTAAATCAACATTATAACTTAAAACAGATTCTATAGTTTCTCTTTTATCAGATGTGAAAAACTTATCTAAAAAAGCATTAGGCCTTGATGAGTTTGCACTAAATTGATTTAAAGAATCAAATATGAGAATTTGCGGTCTGAACCATTTTCTTTCAAAATTCCAAGTATTTCTTCCTAAATTTACTTTTAAATCTAATCCTTTTAATATTTCATAACTAAAATTCAAAGCTAAATTAGTTGAGTTAATTTCTCTATTATCAACATTATCTAATTGATTTGTTAAAAAACTAAAAGTTTCAACATTTCTAACAGGTAATTGTAAAGAGTTTTCACCTGTAGATTGTGCTCTTACTTGTTTGATACTAGGTTGCCAAGGTAATTGAGCTGCTGCATATTCAAATAAAGCAAAAGGTTCTTCTTTTCTATTTTCTTGAGTGATTCCTACGGCACCGAATGCTTTAAATTTCCCTTTTACATATTCAGCAGATAATCTATTTGCTATTCTTCTAAAACTAGATTTAATAAGAACTCCTTCTTGATCAAAATAAGAAGTATTCATATTTACTTTTAAATTTTCAGTACCTCCATTTAAGTTTAAACTGATACTTTGTAGTAAAGCATTATTATTTTGAACTTCATCAACAAAATCAGAATCAAAGTCTAAAGCATTTGGATTAAAATTAAAAATTAAAGGAACATCATTGTTCGCAGCTGATCTGGTAACCTCAGCAAAAAGTTGTTGTCTGGTGTTCATTAAAGAAAGATCAGAAGTAATATTTTGAACACCAGTATATGCATTTAAATCTATTTTCATTCTTCCATTTTTCCCTCTTTTAGTAGTTATTAAGATAACTCCATTAGCCCCTCTAACACCATAAACAGAAGTAGATGCTCCATCTTTTAAAACATCTATAGATTCAATTTGTTCTGGAGCTATGTTAGGATTGTTAGTATATGGTATACCATCTACTATAAATAAAGGGTTAGAGCCTCCTGAATTTACAGAACCCAAACCTCTAATCTGAATATTTGATGTTTCTCCAGGTCTAGCACTAGAAGATTGAATATTAACCCCAGCAATTTTACCTTGTAAAGCACTACCTACATCAGCAACAGCCAATTTAGTTATATCTTCAGCATCTACATGTGCAACAGCTCCTGTTACTTCTTTAATACGTTGTTTACCATAACCAACAACTACAACTTCGTCTAACACATCTGCTGTTGGATTTAATTTTATATTAATTTTTAAGGTAGTTGAAACTATAACTTCTTTGGGCTTATATCCAAGAAAGTTAAAAACTAAAACATCATTAGTTTTAACGTTTATTTGATATAGACCATCAAAATCAGTTTCTATACCTCTTGCTGTTCCTTTAATAAAAACACTAGCTCCTGGTAAAGGTTCGTTATTCTCATCTACTACTTTACCACTAATGGTTAAGGTTTGAGCTTCTAAAAAACTACAAAAGGACAGAAAAAGGAGTGTAATTATTAGGTGTTTTTTGTAATGATGATATCGCAAAATTACATTCATGTTTTTATGATTTTAATGGTTACAATTACCAAATATTATTAATTTATCAATAGATGCTTGAGAAAGTAACTTGACATGAACTTGACAATAACGTTTTAGTTTATTCAAATTTGCCTATAAGTTAATAAAATAGGGGCTTCTCTTATAATGTTGAGTATTTAATTTTTTAACATTAATTTTTACTTTAAGTAATTTTTAAGGTGTTTTTTTGCTTTTTATTTAACATTTAGAGAACAGAATTATTTATATAAGTGTTGTTAAATACATACTATTAAGAAAGTAAATGAAGAGCTTTAATTGAATTGTATTTATAACTGCTTAAATGAGAGAGAAATTTAATATAGTTTCATTTTTATATTCTTCATCAGCCCTTATTAAAGTAGAAGGGAAATTAGAATTATTTGGACTATCGGGAAACTTTTGTGTTTCAAAACATATTGCAGGATAGTCTAAATATTTTGCATTTTCTTTAAATGTCAAGAAATTTAAATTTGAAGGAGTGTAAATAACAACAGCAGGCTGGTTTGTTGTTACAATCATTTTTATACCTGTGTGTTCTGATATTAAAATTATTTTTTGATTGTCCTTTTTAAAAATAAAAGTATCATCTAAGCCATAAAAAGAGTCATTTTTTATTTTTTTGAGCTTATTGTAATCGTATTTAGTTTTATCTACATGTAATATATTTCCAGTAGGAATCAGTTTGCTATCAACTTCTAAATATGTATTACATGCTAATTGTAATTGATGATTTAAAATAGAGTTTCCTCCGTTTAAATTATAATAATTATGATTAGTGATGTTAATATGTGTTTTTTGATCACTGATAGCTGTGTATGTAATATGTAAATTATTGTCTTTTGTAAGGAGATATGTTGCATTTACTTTTACATTACCAGGGTATCCTTCTTCTAAATGTTTGCTTTTATAAAAAAAAGTTACTTTAGATATATGATTATTGTTTTTTTGAATGTCTTTAATTTTCCATGTTTTTTTATCAAAACCAATTTTACCACCATGTAAATGTATGTTGTTTTCATCATGATTTAGAAAAAACTCATTTTGATCTATAGTAAAAGATTTATTAGAAATTCTTCCTGCATATCTACCAATAGTACTGCCTAAATAGATTTTCTTTTTGAGATAATCTTCAGATAAATAATTCTTTTCGTTTTCGAGACTTAATATAGTATTTGTTAGTTTTTTAAATTTATTAGGGACTTTTAAACTTATAATTGTTGCTCCAATAGGACTAATAATTACTTCCATTCCGTTTTCATTAGTAAGTTTAATAGTAGAAGGAATTACCGTTTTTGAGTTTTGAATGTTCATGCTTTATCGACTAGATTGTCTTTTTATTAATTTTGTATTTAGTATTCTATGTTTGCTAGGAAGACTTTTTTCACCTATGTTTCTATTCTGTTTATAAGGGTTTCAAAAGCTCTTTTTCCCATTTTTTCTTCATTCTGGCTTATAATAGACAATGATGGGATAGTATAGTTAGGTATTAATCCATCAGTAAAACCTATAACAGAGATGTCTTTAGGTATAGAGAATCCTTGTTCTTGAATAATTTTTAAAGAACAAATAGCAGATAGTTGATCAGCAGTAATTAAAGCATCAATATTATCTTTTTTTAGATGTTTTATTAAAATAGTATTCAAATTATTATAACTAGGAATTTCTATGACTAAACTATTTTTAATGTTTAGTTTTTCTAGGGTTTTTAAATAGCCATCTTTTCTTAATTTACCTACACTTGTTTGGTATATTGTAGATAAAAAAGCAATGTTTTTACAACCTGTTGAGTAAAGGTACTTTGTGGCTTCGCAAGTTGCTTTAAAATCATTAATAGTAATTTTATCACAGTCAATCTCGTTACATACTCTATCGAACATTACTACAGGAAGCTTCTTTTTATTAAAACTTTTTAAGTGTTTGTATTGTTGTAAATCTTGTGTTTCTTGTGATAATGAAATTATAATTCCATCTACGCTCCCATTTAATAAAATAGAAACACCTTCTACTTCTTTTTTTATAGTGTCGTTGGATAAACAGATTATAATTTTGTAATTTTTTTTTGCGGCTTCATTTTCAATGGCCCTAATTACTTTTGCAAAAAAATCACTCTCTATATTTGGTAAAATTACCCCTATTCGTTTAGTCGCACTCGATTTTAAGCTACGAGCACTATCATTAGGGACATAGTTTAAAGATTTAGCTATTTTTAATATATTACTTTTTGTTTGCTCACTAATTTCATGACTACCATTTAAAGCTTTTGATACAGTAGAAATTGAAACATTTAAAACATTGGCGATATCTTTTAATGTAGTTTGATTACGCATATGACTATTTTTGAATTAGATAATGCGTTGTATTTTATTATGATGAACATTATTTGTTTTTTATTATTGTCATTATTGCTAAGAAGATGTAAAAATTTAATAATAATGTTTTTTCTAAAGCTTTAAATAATTTTTTCTAATAAAGAATGTCTTTCGTTATAATAGATATACTCATTAATTAAATTTATTTTATCACAATGTTTTAGAATAAAATTAAACGGTTTGTTTTACCCATGAAATTTAAATAAAAAATTATATTAATGCCTATCTAGTAAAAGTATGGGTGAACACAGTTGTTAAAGTTATTTAACGACTAGAAAAAAACTAGACAAAGTTGAGTAAGCCTATAAAAAATCATTTATTACATCTTGTTTAGTATTTGTTTTACTTGTGTTTTTATTGTTAATATTGTAGAAAGTATAACCTCTTTTATTAAAAATACTACTTAAATTATGTATAAAGTATTATCTATATTATTGTTTTTGTTTACAATATGTTGCGAGTTGCAAAGTCAAAATGAAGAAACAGATAAGATTTATGAAAAAGCATTACAAATTCGTTTAAAGTATCCAGATAGTGCTATAAATTTATTTAGTAAAAGTTATAAAAATTATATGAAACAAAAAGACACTATAAAAGCAATTTATAGTGTTTTAAATAAAAGTGAGATATATGAAAATAGTGCAAATTATGCAAAGTCATATGAAATACTTTGGAAAGTAGTCATCATGCTTGATGGCTCTAAAGATGTAAGTTTAAAATCTATTTTATTTCATAGATTGGGAAGAATTTTCTCTTACTACAAGAGAGAAGATGAATCTATAAAATATTTAAAAAAAGCGTTAAATATTCAAAAAAATATAGTAAAGAAAAATAATTTATCAAAAGCAGGTTTAGTTCCTTATTATTATTCTTTAGTTTCTACTTATAGAGAGTTAAATAATGATGAATTAACCAGTTCTTATTTAGATAGTTGTTATATATATCATAATAAAGATAAATCACTTGTCTCAAAAGCATTTATAGATTTTGAAAAAGCTTGCCAATTAATTAAAAAAGATAGTCCTAAAGCAATTAAATTGTTGGACGAAATTTATCCATGGTTTAAAGAAAAATCACCATCATATTTAGTGTTGTTTAATAAATATAAAGGAGATGCATATTTTGAGGTGTCTAATTTTGTCGAGAGTGAAAAATGTTATCTAGATGCTTTAAAGGTTTCAAAAAAATATAATAGTCATATAGATTTTACTCCATTAATTTATGAAAAATTAGCAGCTTTGTATGTTAAAAATAAAAACTACAAATTAGCTTATGAAAACTTAAGTAAAGAAAAAATTTTAGATCAAAATATATTTGATATTAGAAGTCAAAGAAATCAAAATCATATTGAGATTAGAAACGAATATTTAATAGAGAAACAACGACAAAATCAACTCCTACAAAAACAATATTTAAAACAATTAGAACAAGAAGATAAAATACAAAACTTACAACTAATTGTTTTATTTATATCTATAATATCTGTATTACTTATTAGTTTTTCTTATGTTAAAAGACTTAGACATAAACATATTTCAGAAAACAAAATGCTGAAAATGAATAAAGAGTTAGAAATAAAGAAGAAAAATGAAATGCTAGATTTGAAAAATAAAGAATTAGCTACATCTGCATTGCAAATTATAGAAAAAGATGAGTTATTAAGTATGCTAAGAACTAAGATTAGAGGGGCTAAAACAGACAAGTCTAAGGTAAATGAAATAAATAATGCATTAAGAACAACTTCCATAAGTAATAATAAGAATTGGGAAGAGTTTAAATTGAGGTTTATAGATGTTAATAAAGAGTTTTATGATAAAATTTTTGCTCTTTTTCCTAATCTAAGCCAAGGGGATCAAAAAATATGTGCGTTAATTAAATTGAATTTTTCGAGTAAGAATATGGCGAAATTACTAGGTATTTCTGTAGAGTCTGTTCATACTTCTAGACATAGAATTCGTAAAAAAATGAACCTTGAAAGAAGCACAAACTTAGAAGATTTTATAAATTCAATATAAGTTTAAATATCTTTCGGTTTCATTTTTTTGAATAAAATACAGCTATTCCTTCATGTAAATATTAATATTATTATTGCATTAATATGAAGGAATATTTATGAAAACAGCATTTTGATAGCTGTTTTTTTTAATTTATGAAAACTAGAATAAGCTGCAAATTGTTATAAAACCTTAATTTAATATATACAATGGTTTAAGTATGATCAGTTTTTTGAGTTATTGTTGTACAGTTTTTTTTTAAGGTATTTAACTTGTAAAATGAACAGGAATCAAGAGAATATTGGATAGTAGAGCTACTTAATATTGTTTTTTGTAAGTCTTGTGTTGTGCTTATTTATCTATTTGTAAAGTTTTTGTCAAGTAGCTTTAGCTATTACTTAACAGTGTTTTCATCTACTTTTAACTCAGTCTATTTATTGATAATGTAAAGTGTTCTTATTTGGTATTTATCATTAGAGTAAAATAAATAGATAAATTAATTAGAAAGAGATATAAATCTCAAAAGCAAATCAAATTTATTTAAATAATGAAAGCAACTCTTTACAAAGGAGATAAAACACTGTCTTTAATTGATAAAAATATAGAAGATCCAAAAAAGGATGAAGTAAGGATAAGAGTAGCATATGCAGGGGTGTGTGGAACTGATATGCATATTTATCATGGTATGATGGATAGTAGAGTGAATATTCCATTAACAATAGGTCATGAAATGTCTGGTATTATAGATGCTATTGGTAATAATATCACAGATTATAAGATAGGAGATAAAGTAGTTGTAAGACCTTTAGACGATAGATTGGCAAAACCTTCAGATAAAGGTTTTAATCATATATGTGAAGATTTGAAATTTATAGGAATTGACAGTCCAGGGGCTATGCAGCAATATTGGAATGTTCCTGCATTTACACTTCACAAATTACCAGAAACAACAGACTTGAAATTAGCAGCTTTAGTAGAACCATTATCTGTAGCAACACACGATGTACGAATGAGTGGTTTACAACCAGGAGAGTTTGCTGTTGTTTTAGGGGGAGGTCCTATTGGTATGTTAATAGCACTTGTTGCTAAAGAAATGGGAGCAAATGTTTTAATTTCTGAAGTAAATGAAAGTAGAGTAACTAAAGCAAAAGAAATGGGGTTAGAAGCAATAAACCCTGTAACTACCGATTTAGTAACATACGTTAAAGAAAAAACAGAAGGAAGACTGGCAGATGTTGTATTTGAAGTGGCAGGGGTACAAGCTACCTTAGATATAATGACAGAAGTGGCAGGTATACGAGGACGAATTGTTATGGTTGCAATTCATGGGCAATCTAAGCCTGTAAACTTATTTAAATTCTTCTGGAAAGAACTAAAATTAATAGGAGCAAGAGTATATGAAAGAGAAGATTATGAAAAGTCAATCCAATTAATAGATGAAAACAATCTTCCGTTTTCAGAAATGATTACAAGTGTGCAATCATTATCAAAAATACAAGAGGTATTTGAAGGGATAGATGAAAACCCAAATGGAATGAAAACATTAATCGATTGTCAATCAGTATAAAAAAAGTAATGGGAATATTAGATAAATTCAGTTTAGAAGGAAAAACAGCCTTGGTAACAGGTTGTAAAAGAGGAATAGGAAAAGGAATGGCAATCGCATTGGCTGAAGCGGGAGCAAATATTATAGGAGTTTCTGCTTCATTAGAATTAAGCGGGAGTAGTATTGAGAAAGAAGTAACGGCTTTAGGAAAATCTTTTACAGCATATCAGTGCGATTTTGGAGATAGGAAATTACTGTATGAATTTATAAATAAAGTAAAAGAAGAACATTCTAAAGTAGATATTTTAGTTAATAATGCAGGAACTATTTTAAGAGCGCCTGCGGTAGAACATTCAGATGAGTATTGGGATAAAGTTATTGAAATTAACCAATCAGCTCAATTTATTTTAACAAGAGAGTTCGGAAAAGAGATGGTAAAACGAGGAGAAGGTAAAGTGATTTTTACAGCTTCATTGTTAACATTTCAAGGAGGAATAACAGTGCCAGGTTATGCTGCAAGTAAAGGAGCTATAGGGCAATTAACAATGGCTTTTGCAAATGAGTGGGCTGGTAAAGGAATAAATATAAATGCAATAGCACCAGGTTATATTGCCACAGACAATACAGAAGCATTAAGAAATAACCCAGAGAGAGCAGATTCTATTTTATCTAGAATTCCAGCCGGAAGATGGGGGGAACCAGAAGATTTTGCAGGGCCAATAGTGTTCTTAGCTTCTAAAGCATCCGATTATATGAATGGATCTGTAATGCTTGTAGACGGCGGTTGGATGGGAAGATAAAATTAAAATTAAAAACTAATACAACTACAATGTCAACAATAAAAGAATATCAGTTATTTATTAACGGAGAATGGAGAACTTCAACATCAGGTGATACTATAGATGTAGTGTGCCCTTCAACAGAAGAAGTTGTGGCAAAAGTTCAAAATGGAACAGTAGAAGAAGCTATGGAAGCACTTAAGTGTGCTGAAAAAGCTCAAAAAGAATGGAAAAAATTACCTGCTCGTACAAGAGGAGAATATTTATATAAGTTAGCAGATGAAATAGATAAAAACTCAGATCGCCTAGCGAAACTTTTAGTAAATGAACAAGGGAAGTTATTAAAAGTAGCAAAAATGGAAGTTGCCGTTACTGCTTCTTTTATTAGATATGCAGCAGAAGGAGCTAGAAGAATTGAAGGAGATATCATCCCTTCCGATAATCCAGATGAACAAATTTGGATTCAAAAAGTACCAAGAGGAGTTGTTGTAGCTATAACAGCTTGGAACTTTCCTTTAGCTTTAGCAGGAAGAAAATTAGGCCCAGCGTTAGTGGCAGGAAACACATTAGTTATAAAGCCAGCTTCTGAAACCCCTTTAGCAACTTTAGAGTTAGGAGATTTAGCAAATAAAATTGGAATTCCAAAAGGAGTAATTAATATTTTAACAGGTCCAGGTAGGGCTATGGGTAATGCATTAGTAGAAAGTCCTATTACTAAAATGGTTACAATGACAGGTTCTACACCTGTAGGCCAACAAATTGCAAAAAATGCAGCTCAAAATTTAACACATGTACAATTAGAGTTAGGAGGAAAAGCACCATTAATAGTATTTGAAGATGCAGATATTGATAATGCTGTAGATTCAGCTTTACATTCAAGATTTGATAATTGTGGTCAAGTTTGTACATGTAATGAAAGAATGTATATCCACGAAGGAATTTACGATGAATTTATGGAGAAATTTATCAATAAAGTTAAAGCTCTAAAAGTAGGAGATCCAATGTTAGAAGATACGGATATGGGGCCTAAAGTAAATGGAGCTGAGTTAAAAGCGATGGAACATTTAGTAGCAGTAAGTGTAAAAGAAGGAGCAACTATTGCAACAGGAGGAAAGAAACCAGAAGGAACTGCATTTGAAAAAGGCTTTTGGTTTGAACCAACAGTACTAACTAATGTTACTCAAGACATGACAATTGTTCATGAAGAATCATTCGGGCCTATTTTACCAGTTTTAAAATTTAAAACTTTTGATGAGGTAATTGGTTATGCTAATGATTGTGATTATGGTTTAGCGGCTATGGTGTTTACAAATGACATTAGTACAATAATGAAATGTAAAGAAGAACTCGAATTTGGAGAAATCTATGTGAATAGAGGTCATGGAGAGCAACATCAAGGTTTTCATAACGGATATAAATTATCAGGATCTGGTGGAGAAGATGGAAAATATGGATTCGAACAATACTTAGAGAAAAAGACTTTTTACGTGAAATTTAAAGCTTAGATTTTCTTACAAACTAATTTTAATTCATCAAGTTAGATCAATAACTATAGATAAGTTGAAGACTAAATTTTACATTTTTAATCTATACTGTTTATAAAAAAGTATTTAAGACTTACGTTTTTGGTCTTCAAATGTAAGTCTCTTTTAAGGGTTTTATTATCAAATAAACTGATCTCCATCTAAAGTAGAGTATTAGTAGATATATTAAAATCATTAATAATTCAATTAGAAAAAAATAAAAAAACATGGGTGCAAAAATAGTAAGTGTAAAAACTAAATTGTTTACAGTTCCATTACCAGAAGTGATGTCAGATGCTAAGCATGGCGATCATTATCACTTTGAATTAGTAACCGTAACCATTACGCTAGAAGATGGTACTGAAGGAACTGGATATACTTATACTGGTGGAAAAGGAGGGTATGCTATTAAAGCCATGATAGAACATGATTTTACGAATGTATTAGTGAATAAAGATGGAACAGATGTAGAGGGAGTTTATGAATTTCTTGAATGGCATATTCATTATGTGGGTAGAGGTGGTATTGCTTCTTTCGCTATATCTGCGGTAGATATTGCTTTATGGGATATTCGCTGTAAAAAAGCAGAAAAGCCTTTGTGGAAAATGGCAGGAGGAGCAGGGAATACATGTAAAGCATATTGTGGAGGTATAGATTTAATGTTTCCAATTGAAAAGTTATTAAAAAACATGGACAGTTATTTGTCTAGAGGTTTTAATGCTGTGAAAATTAAAATTGGAAAAGAAAACTTAGAAGAAGATATAGAACGTATAAAAGCGGTAAGAGAATATATTGGGCCAGATGTTACCTTTATGGTAGATGCCAATTATTCTATGACTGTTGAAAAAGCAATACAAGCAATTGAAGCTTTTAGACAATATGATATTACATGGTTTGAAGAACCAATTATTCCAGATAACTATAAAGGTTTTGCAGAAATTTCAGAGGCAACAGATTTTCCTTTAGCAATGGGTGAAAATTTGCATACAATTCATGAATTTGAATATGCATTCGATCAAGCAAAACTATCTTTTATACAACCAGATGCATCTAATTGTGGAGGAATTACAGGTTGGCTTGCAGCGGCAAGATTAGCAGATGAGCACAGAATACCTGCTTGTTCTCATGGAATGCAAGAGTTACATGTAAGTTTAGTTTCTGCTCAACCAAATGCAGGATGGTTAGAGGTGCACAGTTTTCCTATAGATGAATATACGAAGAGACCGTTAGTGGTAAAAGATTTTAAAGCAGTGGCTCCTAATACTCCTGGAATAGGAGTAGAATTCGATTGGGAAAAACTAAATCCCTATAAGCAATAAAAAGAATAATGAGTAATAATATAACAGAGGAACAATTAGATTTCTTAGGAATTACTAATAAAGAAAAATTAAGCGCTGCTAGTAAAAGAGCATTGCAGTGGCCAATGAATTTGGGTAACGATTGGTTTTTTGAATATCAAATAGAAGATTTAAAAGGTGATTTGGCTTATGAAGAAGGAGTTGTAAGAAGAGATCCAAGTGCTATGATTAAACACGATGAAAAATATTTCGTGTGGTATTCTAAATCTACAGGTGCAACAGATGGATTTGCAGGAGATATTGAAAAAGAAAAAGTATTTCCATGGGATGGATGTGATATTTGGTTCGCAAGTTCTTATGATGGAGTTAATTGGAAGGAAGAAGGTATTGCTGTAAGAAGAGGAGAAAAAAGAACTTATGATGATAGATCTGTATTTACTCCAGAGATTATGGAATATGAAGGAACTTATTATTTAACATATCAAACGGTTAAAAGTCCTTATGAAGTTAGAGTTAAAAACCAAGTAGGTTTAGCATGGTCAGATTCGCCATATGGTCCTTGGATAAAATCGGAAACTCCAATTTTAAGTCCGGCAGATAATGGAGTTTGGAAAGGGGATACCGATAATCGTTTTATGGTTGAAAAGAAAGGTGATTTTGATAGTCATAAAGTACACGACCCATGTATCATTCCATTTAATGATAAGTTCTATTTATACTACAAAGGAGAACAAATGGGAGAAGAAATAACTTTTGGAGGTCGTCAAATAAGACATGGTGTCGCTATAGCAGACCATCCTAAGGGGCCTTATATAAAATCAGAATACAATCCGATTTCTAATAGCGGACATGAAATTTGTGTTTGGAAATATAATGGAGGTATAACATCATTAATAACAACAGATGGTCCAGAAAAAAATACAGTGCAATGGTCTTCAGATGGAATTAATTTCGAAGTAAAAGCAGTAGTAAAAGGAGCGCCTCATGCTATTGGTTTAAATAGAACTGCAGATGTAGAAAAAGAGCCTTGTGAAATTCTTCGTTGGGGGTTAACCCATAAATATATGAATGACGATTATCAATATATAAGAAGGTTTACAACTTGGAAATTAAAGCATCATACTGCTAAAGGAGAACGAGGAGAATAGATAAAAACATTATCAACCTATTAAAATATTAGAAATTAAAACAGAATAATTAATGAAAAAAGTGATAACGTTTGGTGAGATTATGCTTCGATTAACACCACCAGAGCATCTAAGGTTTTCACAAACAAATAGTTTTGATATTGAGTATGGAGGAGGAGAATCTAATGTTGCCGTATCTCTAGCAAATTTTGATATACCAGTAGATTTTGTTACTAGAATTCCAAATAATGATATTGGAAAGTGTGCTCTTATGGAAGTAAGAAAAAGAGGAGTTGGTACAGATAAAATCATTTTTGGAGGAGATAGATTAGGGATTTATTTTTTAGAAACCGGAGCTGTTAGTAGAGGAAGTAAAATTGTATATGATCGAGAGAACTCATCAATGTCTGAAATTACTCCAGGAATGATAAACTGGGATGTTGTTTTTGAAGATGTAGCATGGTTTCATTGGAGTGGTATAACACCTGCTATTTCCCAAAGTGCAGCAGATGCATGTTTAGAGGCAGTGAAAATAGCTTCAAAAAAAGGAATTACAATTTCTACAGATTTTAATTATCGTGCTAAACTTTGGAAATATTGCGATCATAATAGTAGACAAAAAATTATGACTGAATTAACATCGTATAGCAATATTATTTTAGGAAGTGAATATGATGCAAACATGTTTTTTAATATAACTCCAACGCCAATTTTAGGTAACATAAAAGGAGAGGAAAAGGAAAAAGA
This sequence comes from uncultured Tenacibaculum sp., assembly GCA_938041625.1. Taxonomy (GTDB): domain Bacteria; phylum Bacteroidota; class Bacteroidia; order Flavobacteriales; family Flavobacteriaceae; genus Polaribacter. The sequence continues at coordinate 32,512 of CALISK010000147.1, forward strand.
AGAGTTTATTTCTGTTTGTAATCAAATGAAAGAAAAATTCCCTAGAATAGAAAAAGTTGTTAAAACACTTCGTGAATCTATTTCAGCATCTCATAATAACTGGACAGGAATTTTATTCGATGGAAAAAGATTATACGAGTCACCAAAATATGAAATAACAGATATTGTTGATAGAGTAGGAGGAGGAGATTCTTTTATGGGGGCATTAATTTATGTTTTATTAAATGATAAAAATGAGAATCAAAAGGCATTAAATTTTGCTATTGCTGCTTCATGCTTAAAACACACAATAAAAGGAGATGTAAACTTGGTAACGGTAGAAGAAGTCGAAAATTTAATGCAAGGAGATAAGTCTGGAAGAGTAGCTAGATAATTATTCTTTTTAATTAATACACATAATAATATTCGTTTCAATTTAAATCAACTTAAATGGCAAGATATTCAAGATTAGAAGTTGTAAATACAATGATAAAAACAGGACTTGTTCCTCTTTTTTATCATGAAGATATAGAAATAAGTAAGAAAGTACTACAAGCATGTTATGAAGGAGGTGCTAGACTATTAGAGTTTACAAATAGAGGAGATTTTGCACATGAAGTTTTCACTGAATTAATTAAATATTCAATAGAAAATTTACCAGGAATGATATTAGGTATAGGTTCTGTTACGGATGCGGGAGCAGCTTCTTTGTATATGCAATTGGGAGCAAACTTTATAGTAACCCCAGTTTTTAGAGAAGATATAGCCATTGCTTGTAATAGAAGAAAAGTACTATGGTCACCTGGGTGTGGTACTTTAACTGAAATAGCAAAAGCTGAAGAACTTGGTTGTGAAATTGTAAAATTATTTCCTGGAGGAATTTACGGGCCTAGTTTCGTAAAAGGCATAAAAGGACCGCAACCTTGGACAATGATTATGCCTACTGGAGGAGTATCGCCAGATAGAGACAATTTAGAAGAGTGGTTTAATGCAGGAGTAAGCTGTGTGGGTATTGGTTCTAAATTAATTTCTAAAAAAATTATTGCGTCACAAAACTTTGAAGTACTTAAGAATAAGGTTAAAAATGTTATCGAATTGATAGAAAAGTTAAAAAAATAAACAACCAAATTATATAAAACATGTCTAGTAAACAATTATTTACAATTCGAATTGCAGCAATTGTAGCATTGGGAGGGTTTTTATTGGGTTTTGATGCTTCAGTGATATCTGGGGTGGTAAAATTCATAGAACCTGAATTTAATTTAACAAAGATACAATTAGGGTGGGCAGTAAGTTCTATAACTCTTACTGCTGCATTAGGAATGATGATAGCAGGCCCAATGAGTGATAAATATGGACGAAGAAAACTTTTAAAATATGCTGCTTTATTGTTTACTATTTCAGCAATAGGTTCAGCTTTGGCGGGTAGTTTCTTTTGGTTAATAGTTTTTAGATTAGTTGGAGGTTTAGCTGTAGGAGCTTCTTTAATTATAGCACCAATGTATATTGCTGAAATTGCACCTGCTGAAAAAAGAGGCCAATTAGTATCTATAAACCAGTTAAATATAGTCTTAGGTATTACTATTGCATTTTTTACCAATTATTTAATTCTGAAATGGGGAGATTTAGATGCTTCTTGGACACAGTCTTTAGGGTTTAAAAAATGGAATTGGAGATGGATGTTAGGAATAGAGGCAGTACCAGCTGCGCTATATTATATAGGTTTATTAATTGTACCTAGAAGTCCACGTTGGTTAATTATTCAAGATAGAAAAGAAGAAGCGTTAGAAGTATTAAAAAAGGTAGTGTCAGATACAGAAGCTGAAAATCAATTAAAAAAGGTCTCAGAAAATATATTAGAAGATCAAAATAAACAAAAATCAAAATTTTCAGATCTATTTGGTAAATCAATGCGTAAAGTAATTGTTATAGGTTTGGTAGTTGGAATTTTTCAACAAATAGTAGGAATTAATGCAGTGTTGTTTTATGCGCCTATGATTTTTGAGCAAACTGGTATAGGTACTGATGCTTCTTTTATACAAGCTGTTTTAGTAGGGTTAACAAATCTAGTGTTTACTGTAATAGCTATTTTTACTATAGATAAATTAGGGAGAAAACCTCTATTAGTTATAGGTATGGCAGGCATTACAATTTGTTTATTCTTATTAACGTATGGTTTTAGTACAGCAACCTATTCTTTAGATGATACTGCAATTACAAATTTTTCAAAAACTATAGGAGGAGATAAATTAGCAAAGCTTAAAGGAAAAACTTATGAAAACGATTTATTATTTAAAAAAGCTTTGACCATTTCATTAGGAGAAGAAACTTTTAAGGCAAATGAAGGAGCTATTATAAGTGCAGGTACACATATGAATACTACATTAATATTAATAGGAATATTAGGTTTTGTAGCTTCATTTGCAATGTCTATAGGACCAGTAATGTGGGTGCTTTTTTCAGAATTATTTCCAAATAAAATACGAGGTTTAGCTATTTCCTTTGTAGGGTTAATAAATTTAGCTATTTCGTTTTTAGTACAATTGCTATTTCCTTTAGAGCTTTCTATGTTAGGTAGCACAGTTACTTTTTTATTATATGGGATTTTTGCAATTATAGGTTTTGTTTTTATTTGGTTTAAAGTACCAGAAACAAAAGGTAAATCTTTAGAACAATTAGAAGAAATTCTTGTAAAATAAAATGGAAGAATGAAAAATTTATATTTAACATTTTTACCATTGTTATTAATGGTATTAACGATTAGCAGTTGTAAAAAAGAGAAAGATAATAAACTAGATAAAAAACACGAATTAGTTTTATTTGATTTTGAAGATCAAGATCAATCAAAATATGTAAAACCTCAAGATGCTACTTTTAAAGTGATTAAAACTGAACAGAATAATTATTTATCTGTGGATAACGGTTTTACGATTAAAGAAGCTGGAGTTCGTTTAGTTTCTCCAGAAAATGAATCATGGGATTTATCAACATATTATCAGGTTAAAGCTGATGTTAAAAATATAGGAGATGAAGATATACAAGTAGAAATGTTTGTAGGCAATGACCCTGATTTATTACTTCGTTGGTTTTGTTCAGATTATATAGATCTTAAACCAGGAGAAAGTGCAACAATAAGTGTGAATTTAGCTTGGACACCTTGGATTAATGAGCCTCAAATTGAGTTTAAAGGAATGAATGGAGCGCCTGGTAAAATTAAAGCAAATTTAACAAAGGTTACAGAAATTACTTTTAACTCTAGATATGCTACGCAACGAAATAATTTTACAGTTGATAATGTTAGAGCGACTGGAAGTTATGAATTGAAAGATTCTAAAAATTTCTTCCCTTTTGTTGATGAATACGGACAATTTATTCACAGTGATTGGAAAAATAAAATGCATTCTGATCAAGAACTTAAAGAAGCAGCAAATAAAGAATTAGTTTATTTAAATAAAGGAGAGATTCCAAAAAACATAGGTAAGTATGGCGGATGGACCGCTGGACCAAAGTTAAAAGCAACAGGCTTTTTTAGAACTGAAAAAGTAGATGGTAAATGGTGGATGGTAGACCCTGAAGGGTATTTGTTTTGGACAGCAGGTCTTAATTGTGTTAGCTCTAATGACGTATTTACAGGGGTTTCAAAAAGAGAAAATTACTTTGAGTCTTTACCAAAAGAAGGAGAAGAGTTAGCAGATTTTTATGGTGAGTCTGATTTTGCAACTCATGGTTTTTATGCAGATAAATTACCTTATAAAACATATAATTTTTATCAAAGTAATTTGTATAGAAAGTATGGTGATAACTGGTTAAAAACATTTCAAGATGTAGCGCACAAACGAATAAAAAATTGGGGGATGAATACGATTGGATTTATGTCTGATTTTGGAGCTACAAGTCAGTCAAGAACACCATATGTTGGTTCTATTTGGATTAAAGATACGCCTAAAATTTTAGGGTCTACAGGATATTGGGGGCCAATACATGATGTTTTTGATGTAAATTTTAGAGCTACAGTAATAAAATCTATCAATTCTCAAAAGCAAGGAGCAAACGATCCTTGGTGTATTGGGTATTTTATAGATAACGAATTGTCTTGGGGATTACTTGGTTCTCTTTCTGTAGGAACTTTAAAAAGTCCTGCCACACAGCCAGCAAAAATTGAATTTATTAAAGACTTAAAAAAACAATATCAAGATATAACTAAGTTAAACAAGGTTTGGGGATCAACCTATGTTTCATGGAAAGATATGTTAACATCTACTAAAGTGCCAAATCAAGAATTAGCAAAAAAAGATTTAGTAACTTTTTATAAAAAGATAGTAGATACTTATTTTAAGATTATTAGCGAAGAACTTAAAAAAGTAGCACCACACCAAAATTATTTAGGCTGTCGTTTTGCATGGGCAAATAATGATGTTGTTTTATCAACAGCAAGTAATTATTTAGACATTATGAGTTTTAATAAATATGAATATAGTGTAGAAAAAATGATACTTCCAGATGGTGTAGATAAACCAATTATGATTGGTGAATTTCACTTTGGAGCATTAGATAGAGGAAGTTTTCACCTGGGGGTGAAAAGTGCAAAAAATCAAACCGAACGAGGTCAAATGTATCAAAATTATATTCAGGGAGCTTTAAGAAACCCAAATATAGTTGGAGCACATTGGTTTCAATATTTAGATGAACCTAATACAGGAAGATTTGATGGTGAAAATTATAATGTTGGCTTTGTTGATATTTGCGATAATCCTTTTGAAGAGCTTATAGATAAAGTTAAAGAAACAACTTATACCATGTATGAATATAGAAGAGAAAATAACTCAAAATCTATTGAGAAATAAAAAAATAGAAAACGCCTGCCTTTTTAAATAAGTGTTTTTTTATAAAATTTAAATTGATAGTAGAATAAAAGAAAACGATACAACTCTTTTAAAAATGATTAAACTTCCCAAAAACGTTATTACAAAAGTAGTTATTGTAACATTATTTTTTTTACAAACAAGAAATGCTACATCACAAATAATATTAAATGATACATATATAGATCAGTTGAACCCCATAATTGTAGACTATAATGTAACAGCTTCTTTAACAAAAAGAGTAGAGATTAATTTATCCACTTTTAGCGATTATGGAAATCTTAGTATCATTGAGAATAATAGGATTATTTTAGATAACATAGATATATCAAATAGAGGAAAGCATAAGCTAAATGTTTTGGTGAAATTTTCTAAAAGAGGCAAAACTACTTTGAAATTATTAGCAAGAGGAGGAAGTTTTACGATAAAGAATTTTATCCTAAAAGAAGTGAAAAATTTAGCGTTTCCTGTATTTAAAGACATAACAAAATCAGCAGGAATAATTACAGGACCAGCACTAAAGTATGGAGGTCCTACAATTGCAGATTTTGATAATGATGGAGACTATGATCTAGTTTTGAATAATCACAACGATTCTATAAATCCAAGTAAACTATTATGGAATAATGGTAAAGGGGTTTTTAATACTTCTTTTAAAATAGCAAGATGGAAGCGACAAGATTTACATGGGACTTCTGCGGCAGATTTTGATAATGATGAAGATTTAGATTTAATTGCGACTAGAGGCGGAGGAAATGGAACTAAACCTTCACCGCCAGATTTTTATATTAATACCAATGGTAAACTAAAACTGTCTAATGAAAAAGTAGGTGTTACTGCTGGTGCTAGAGGTAGGTCAGCTGTTTGGGGAGATTTTGATTCTGATAATGATTTGGATATTATTTTTTTAAATGAAGAATGGAATAATCCTAATGGAGGAAGACATGTAATTTATAAAAATAAAGGAAACGGAACCTTTGAAACAATTAGAGTTCCAAATTTTGAAGATGTTAAAGGTGACAGGTTTGTGTTAACCGATATTAATGGAGATAATATTGATGATTTTATTATTTACTCTCCAATTTCAATATGGCAAGGAAATGGTGATTTTACTTTTATGAACGTAACAAATGCATGGTTACCTAAAGATCTTTTAAAGTTGGATAATATTCTAGCTGCCACAGATATTGATATCGACAATGATGGAGATTTAGATATATACTTGTCGAGAGGTAAGTCATACTATCAAGTAGCAAATAAAACTGTAGATTTTAACCCTGTTACTAAAATTATGGATGCTAGAGATGAAGGAAATAAAGGAAGGTCATTAATTAATTTTACTGCTTCAGATGAAATTAAATTATCGGAATTCGAAACGGTTTACAGGAGTACTTATGATGGAGATTTCCCTGTTTTTTTAGGGGGAAATAAAACTAAGTTTTTGATGAAAATGACAGATGTTAAAGAGATTTCAAAAAATACAGCAAAAGGATGGCCAACTATTAGAAATGAAAACGGCCTATATATAGGTTATATAGGCAAAGGAAAATGGAAATTAGAGTCTGTTAGAAATTCAGATGTTTATTGGTCAATACATTGGACTATAGAAAATGTAGATTCTATGAAACCAATGTTTAAGTTAAATAATAAAAATAAACAAGATGTACTCTTAAGAAATGATGGATCTGCATTTGTAAATGTTAGTAGCGAATGGAATATTCCTAAAGGAGGAAATAATTGGGGAGTTACTACAGGTGATTTTAATAATGATGGCTTTGCAGATCTTTTTATAAATAGATTTCCTTTTTTAAAATATAGAGTTGCAGATTATATGTTATTGAATAATGGTAAAGGAAGTTTTGAAATAACTACTTCACATAAAGCTGCTAATGTTGGAAATAAGAGTCATGGAGATATGGGGCAAGCTTTCGATTATGATTTAGATGGAGGTGTTGATATTTTAGAAGGAAGTGATGAGCTTGGTACTTGGCATTTATTTAGAAATAAAAAAAGAGAGAATAATAATTATGTTATTGTAAAAGTTGGGTATTCAAAAAAGGATCATTTAGACCCTATCTCTGCAAAAGTGATTGTGGAAACAAAAACAAAAACATTAATAAAACGTGTAGGTTCAGCTGGTTCTGTTTATTCACAAAGCTTATTGAATATAATTCATTTTGGGCTAGGAAAAGATGAGAAAATTAACAAAATAACAATAAGATGGAGGAATGGGGAAACAAAGATTTTTAAGAATAAAAGTGTTAATCAAATTATCGATACATATTAAAATCTAAGAATAGTCAATCGATTGTATCAAAAAAATTAATAATAATTAACAAGAATATATTATGTTTTATAAAAATAGATTAAAAAAGGTTTTTAAAGCCGTTTTAATAGTTTCAGTCTTACAAGTTTCAATGTGTTGTTCTGATTCTTCAGAATCAACAGGATCTGATACAACAAATACTAAACCTGTTGCTACAGATGATACACTAACAGTTGATGAAAATAGTAGTAATGAAGTTTCTAATCAAATAGATGTTTCAAAGAATGATACTCTTGGAACAGATGGAGGAGATAGTGATAATTACAGTGTTGTAAGTCAGTCAGATAATGGAGTTGTAAGTGAGGTCAGCGATGGTTTATTTGAATATGTACCTAACAAAGATTTTCATGGGTCAGATTCATTTACTTATAAATTAACTGATGCAGATGGAGATACAGATTCGGCAACAGTATCTGTAACTATTAGAGAGTTTATGCCATCAACAGAAGATTTTAATAATATAAATCCAGATTTTCCTTCATTTACATCTATAGATGATACAACCCCATCAGGAAAAAAATGGGTAAAATTTGAAGCAATGTCTGATGAATTTGAAGTTTGGAATGAAGCAAAGTGGTTTAAATCTACATGGAATTATGGAGTTCCAGTTTTCATGACTACAGACGCAGGAAATTCAGGTGTAACTGATGGTAATTTATGGATTAAAGCAACACTAAATGAAAGTAATGCAGATGGTAGATGGTTTCAAACTGCTAGAATTCATTCTAAAAGTGAAACCAAATACCCAATGTATACAGAAGCTAGAGTAAAAACAGCTCATATTTCAGCATACAACACATTTTGGTTAAATAATGGAGATATTGACAATAGAGATGAAATAGACATTATTGAAAATAACTCTAAACCATCTTGTGGTTGCCAGCCAGATTTTCCAAATCAAATGAATGCTCAATATTTTCAAGCAGATGCAAATAAAAGACCAGAAACAGTTCGAGATCATGGTAACTTTTTAAGATCTAATTTATCACCAACAAACCCTTTAATTAATGTTGGTTGGAATGAGGATTATCATACCTATGGTGTTTGGTGGAAAGATGCTAAAAATGTTCAATTTTATTTAGATGGAGAGCCAGCAGGAAGTGTTGTGGTAGGTGAACATTTAGACGGAGTAACATATGATAGAGAGTTTACAAGAGATCTAGAGATTATTTTTGATTTATGGACTAGTAGTGATAATTGGGTTGGTGGACTCCCTCCAAAAAGTGATTTAGGTGATAATTCAACAAATACCATGAAAGTTGATTGGGTAAGAACCTGGAAATTAGAAAACGACTAAAAAACACCAATGAAAAATATAAGTAAACAAGAGAAGGAGACCTTCAAAAAGAAAGGTGTAGAGTCTAATGAAAAAATAGTATTTGATTTAAGCGGTAATAATTGGCAAATGGAAGGGATTAGGCCTGGAGAAGGTGTCAAAATAGGATTCCATGAGTTAAATTTTGATATTACTGGTGATTCGTTCAATTGGAGTTTTGCTAAAGTACCTGGTGATGTATATACAGATTTATGGAGAGCAGGAAGAATTGAAGATCCACACTTTGGAAGAAATAGTTTAAAAGCGAAATGGGTACCCGAAAATGAATGGTGGTATAAGCGTCAGTTTGATGTACCTAGAGAAATGCTAAATAAAAGAATTCAATTAGTTTTTGATGGTGTAGATTTTGCTTGTGATGTTTGGTTAAATGGAGAATTGTTAGGAACTCATGAAGGAATGTTTTCAAAATTTAAATTTGACGTTTCTAAAACGATTCGTTTTGAGAACCTACGTTTCGGAACTAATGTATTAATGATACGTTTACATCCAGCACCTAGGCGATACAGTCAAGTAGCTGGTAGAAAACCCGCTTGGCATGGAGATTATTGGGTAAGTTTACCTCCTACAGGAATTTGGAAGCCAGTATATTTAGAAGCTATGGGTAATGTAACTATAGAAGACACTTACGTGCAACCTACATTAGTTGGAGAAAACCAAGCAAAATTAAATGTTGATGTTGAGTTAGAAAATCATATAGATAGTACAAAAAAAGTGGCAGTAAAAGTAGCTGTTAAAGGTAAAAACTTTACATCTAAAACATACGAAGAGGTTAAAGAAGTAGTAATAGAGGCAGGAAGTAATAAAGTTTCATTGAGTTTAGATATTAATGAGGCTAAGTTATGGTGGCCATGGGATTTAGGAGATCAAAATTTATATACGGCAAAAGTTACCATATTAGAAGAAGAACAATTACAGGATACTACGTCTACTAATTTTGGAATTAGAGAAATAGAAATGGCTCATAACCCCGGATTTACCATGGATGAGGTTGAAAACCCTTGGACAGTAATCATTAATGGTAAGCGTCACTTTATGAGATCTGGAACATGGGGCGGACCACCAGATATTTTTATGGGAAGAGCTCATAAAAGTAAATATAAAGAGTTAATTGAATTGGCGAAAGAAGCAAACTTTAATAACTTACGAATATTTGGTTGGCATCCTGAAGAAATACCATATTTCTATGAATTATGTAACGAAGCAGGTATTACTGTTTGGCAAGATGTATTGCCATTAGCAAGTTTATCCTTACCAAAGGACGAAGAGTTTAAAAAAGCAGTTTTTGAAGAAGCAATTTCATCTGTAAAAGAACAACGTAATCATCCTTGTATAGTTTTACTCGAAGGTTCAGAAGAGTTATTTATGACAGCTTCAGATCCACAACACAATCTTAATTTTGTGAATGAATTAGGAGAAGCAATAGAGCCATATACCTCTTTATATTATATTCCTTCATCTCCTTTAAGTGATGAGGTGGGGTTAAGTTTAGGCTTTAAACCTAAAGAAAGCTACCATGCAAACGATTTATTTTATGGGGAAGGGGAGTTTGTAATGGAAGATTATTTTCCAACGTTAGATTATGCTGTCATTCCTGAATTAGCAATTTCATCATGTCCAAATGTAGAAAGTATTAAAAAGTTTATACCTGAAGATGAAATTTGGCCGCCAGGACCAAGTTGGGGGCATCATTGGACAGATTTTGATGCGTTAAGAACACTCAATTTTGAAGTTTTAGGAGATCAATCTAGAGATGGATTTGAAAAGTTTGTTGAAGCGACTCAAATAACACAAGGAGTGATTTTTCAGTATGCTTTAGAACATTTTAGAACAAGAAAACCAAGAACAAGTGCTATTTGTATATGCCACTATATAACTTTTGCTCCAGATATGAAATGGGGAATTGTAGATTACTACCAAGAAAAGAAACGTTCCTTTGATTATGTTAAAAAAGCATATCAACCTTTATTACTTACATTAAAACATAACAGTAGACGTTGGTTGCCAGGAGAAGAATTTAAAGGAGAATTATGGGTGGTGAATGATTATTATGAATCTTTTAAAGCTTGTAAAGCAACAATTAAGTTTTTAGATGATAAAAAATCAGTCGTAAAGCAAATGTCTTATGATTTTGAAGAAATTTCAAAAGATAGTGCAAGTAAATTTGTAGATGTTTCATGTAAAGTTCCTGGAGTTTTAGGAGATAAGTTTTACGTAGAAATGAATTTAACAGATAGAGAAGGAAATGAACTTTCAGTTAATGATTATTTATTGTTAGTAGCTGATAAAATAAAAGATAAAAAAGAGTTAAAAGCTATAGGTAAAGAAGCTTTTGACATTAAGCAAAAATATGGATGGGCTAATTATTTTAGATATTACCCGGGGTTAGGAGCAGAAGAAGGTCAAAAGGAAGCTGATGAAAAGATGCCTATTGCTAGAGGTTTTGAATAATATTAATTAAAACTAATGAATAACAAACAAATTCAATTAAAAGGAATTACTTGTAATCATAGTAGAGGATTTACATCAGTAGTTGCTACAGCTCAAAGGTTTCATGAATTAAATCCAAATGTTGAGATTACATGGAAAAAAAAGATCATTACAAGCATTCGCAGATGAACCTATTAGCGAATTAGCAAAGCGTTATGATTTATTGGTAATAGATCATCCTTGGGCTGGTTTTGCAGCTCAAACGGGTGTAATAGTACCATTAGATGATTTTTTATCAAAAGCTTTCTTAGAAGATCAAGCTGTAAATTCAGTGGGTAAATCTCATGAAAGTTATTCTTATAACAAACACCAATGGGCTTTAGCAATAGATGCTGCTACGCCAGTTGCTGCTTACAGAGAAGATTTATTTGATAAATTGAATTTAAAGATACCTCAAACTTGGGAAGATTTAGTCTCTTTAGCTCAAAAAGGATATGTTGTCATACTAGGAATACCTCAATCATCAAATAGTTGGGTATATTCAAGGGTATCATTCAGGGCATAAAACTTCTGGAATGGGAGGTGAAGATGGTGTTTATGGTATTGAAGGTTATTTACAAAAAAGAACTATTTACTTAGATTACTCAAGTTAAAAAGATATTCCTTTATTATTGTAAGATCAAAGCTTATAGAAAAACTCACTAGATAATGAGTTTTTCTATAAGCTTTGATCTTTTAAATTGTTTTATAATTTCACCATTTTTATTAGTATCGTACAAATAGATTTTAAATTTAATTAGATAGAAGTAATTGATAAGTTGATATTGACATATGGTCCTCACTTATTGGGTTTACTCCAAAAAACCTAGCTAAAGATGGATCTGCATTACGATCTTTAAAAGTAATCCAATTAAGTTCTAGTTCTTCTTGTCTTTCTTTTCCTAGATATCCCCATTTTTGTGCTGTGCTACTACCTAATGATGAAGTTATATTATTGTACCCTTTGTGTTCAAGTCCAAATGGATAATAGTTTTTTTCTTCTATAATTTCAGAGTTAGCAGTAATTGTTCCATCATTATTCATATCGGTATATGAAAGTCTTATATTGCCTAAGTGATCCTTGTATTGAAAAACATATTTAAAATCTATGTTATCTTTAGCTATATATCCTTCTGAATGCTTGAAAAATTGTAATATATTTTTTTCATAAATATAATTACCTGCATAATCTGTAGTAGAGGTACTTCCATTCTCAATAATTATTTTTCTTTGTTTAGTACCAGAAGCATCATATATGTATTGTATTGTTTTATTATTAAACTTAACTTTTATGGGTAGATTTAAATGATTATAAGTGATTCCATTACTTTTTGAAGTACCTATGTTTTTATTTAAGTTTTTTAACATATTACCATTTGTGTCATATGTGTATTCCACATTTAAATTAACACCATCTTTAAATCCAGTATTTATACTCCCTCCTAATAATTCATCTACTTTAATTAACTTGTTGCCGAAATATGTATACTCCAAATTATCCATTAACCCAAAATTAGTAGCATTTATATCTCTATGGCCTCTTCTTTGAAGTTTTTTAATATTTCCATTTTTATCATAGATAATACTAGAAATATCATAGTTGTTATTTTTATATCCTTTAGCTTCTTTAATTCTATTTAAAGCATCGTACTTATAAGTATAACCTCTTAAATCAGTTGAAAAATTATTAGTTCTCCATAAAAATGTTTTAATAGTATTGTTATATAATGATGTGTTATTTTGGATTTTAGATGTATTATAATTCAATTTTAAAGAGAATAAATCATTTCCCATATTGTTTACATCGTTCATTTGTTTTAGCCAGCCTTTATTATTGTAACTATAGTCTATGGTTTGTAATCCTTTATTTAAATCTACGAGAACTAAGTTTTTTATTCTTGAGTTTTCATCATGTAAAGAAACATCTCCCACCATAGTTTTAGACATAACTGAGGTATCTGAAACATAAAATACTTTCCAGTTTTTTAAATAGTAAATAGTGTTACCTCTACGTTCTATACTAAAATAATCATTAGTTACGTATGTTGTTTTTAAACCTTTATCAATTCCTGATTCATAGACATAAACTTTACCTTTTTTGTTTTGAATTGCATAATTAATCTCTTCAAATGCTACACTGTTATCTATGTAAGACAATCCCACAATAACATTTTTCTTACTATCTGTTATAGAATAGTTGAGATACCCATCGCCAGAGATTTTATTTAAAGTAGATAATCCTGAATCCCAATCATTGGTAGTATTTGATTTTTTAGTGATTAGATTTTCTTTTATACTAATATTATTGCTCTTGTTTGTGTAACTGCTTAAATCTAGTAAATGTCCTCCTACTACTTTTTTTATAAGTTTTCCTAAAGAATTGTAGGTGTTTTTTAAAATAAGTTCTTTTAACTGATTGTTAATTTGCTGTTCTTGGCGAATTAAATGATTGGCATGATTGTAAGTATAATAATTTCTTGTAATTACTGGAGCTTCGTAAGCTCTTTTGTGTGTAGTTACTTCCTTTAATATTTTACCTTCAGAGTCTAATTTTTTACCTATTTCATTTTTAGTTTTTAAATAATCATTTTTAGATGTTGTATAGATAGGTCTTTTCTGATTATCATAATAAACAACATTGGTTATCCATTTTGTTGTTTCTAAAACACGGGACTTACTTCCTGTTTTTAAATATTTTGTATTACTGATAAATGATTGCCCTGAATAGGAGTATCCTATAAATACATTGTTTAGTGTTGTGTTTATATCAAAAAAAGAACTATCTCCGTATAAAGGTTTACTAGTACTAGATGTACTACGATGAAATATATGATTATTTTTTTTGTACAAAATATATTTATCAGAGCGTTCTACTTTAAATACATCACCAACTTGATAATAGGTTTCTAGTATTGATTGAGGTATGCCAGATTCATAAATTAAAACGTGCCCTTTTGAATTTAAATAAATGGCATAATCAATTGAATTATAGTGATGTTTTTTTTCTTGAGAGGAAGTTAAACCGACTGTAACATTTTTGTGTTGTTGTGCTACTGTAAATTGTATGTAGCCATCTTGTTTTATTGTGCGTATAGATTTGAATCCTGTATTCCAATCAGATCCGTTTATTTTTGTGAAACCCTTTTCATTTTGTAACAATCCTTCAAGAGTTTCAAAATCATAAGAAATTTCTAACTTGTTATCTGTATCCCAATTATAATCATCGTAATAATTAATAGTATATATTTTTGAAGAAGTAGTTGGAAAAGCTCTGGATGTGTAATATAAATCTGTAGTTATATCTACAGGAGAAATAGTATTCGTTTTTTTTATTTTTACTTCATAAAGTAAATCAGAATTTTTAGTGGAATGTGCAATTACATTCGCTTGTAATTCTATTCTATCTCTATTATCGACATATAAGCCAGTATAAACTACTCTATTGTTAATATCATATTTTTTGAATAGCCATTCTTTTGGTGTTTTTTCTCTTTGATTGGCATCTTGAGTTAATACTGGACGGTCTAATTTATCGTAAACAATATATTCTTTGCCTTTGCCTGGAATTTTCTTTTCGATTAATCTATTCCTAGAATCATATTTGTATTGATAACATAGTTCATTAAGTACAGATATTTGTATTTCACCATTTGGATTTAAAATTTTTGAAGTCCCTTCTGGAGATAATACATATATTAAATTACCATAATCATCATATATATAATATGTGTCATATTCAATATCTAAAACCTGAGCCGAATTATAATCCCGTTTTAGTACAACTTGCCCTTGCTTATTTTTATATTCTACCGTGGTATGATCTCTTAAATCGGTTTGAGTTTGTGTCCAGTTTTCATCTTTAGTTATGCTTTTATGTAATTCATTTTTTAAATAATACCCCCCATAATTTAATTTAGGAACACCAGATATATCTTGAAATGTGACATAAAAATAACGCACTTCATTTTCTTTATCTAATTGATTTTTTGTAATGTGGTTTAAGTTAAAAGAAAATGAATATATATAATGAATACTTAACTGAAACAGAATAAAAAAAAGAGCTCTACTTACTAAGAATTTTTTACTTTTTATCATAATTAAAAACTGTATTTTATAAGATTAAAGAACAGGTTCTTTCCATCTTATTCTCATGTAATTATCTATTTTTTTTATATCTTTTGGTATGTTTCTTTTTATAATCATTAACAAATTTTCCAGTAATTTTTCTTTAGCAAAGTTTTTATTAACTACAATGCTTATTTCTCGTGTAGGAACAGGAGGTTTAAATTTTTTTATGAAACTTTTTTTAGATGAATGTTGAATAGAAAGTTGTGGTATTAAACTGTAACCTAAACCAGCTTCTACTAAATTTTTGATAGTTTGAATAGAACCGCTTTCGAATATAAAATTATTATTCTCTTCTGTTTTACTCTTCTTACAAAGATTTAAAACTTGATCTCTAAAACAGTGTCCTTTTTCTAATAATAAAAGGTTTTCAGGAGTAAGGTCTTTTTGTTCTATTCCGTCTGGATTAGTAAATCGTTGCGCATTTTTACAATAAAGAAAAAAAGGCTCTTGATAAAGATTAATTTCACGTAATCTTGAGTCTCCTAAAGGAGTTGATAGAATACTCATATCTATACTACCATTATTAAGAGCTTCGATAATTTGGTATGTATCCATTTCCTTGATTATTAACTTTAAATCAGGATGGTTTTTTACAAAATCTTCTAGAAATAGAGGGAGTAGATAAGGAGCAATTGTTGGTATAATTCCTAAAGTACATTCTCCAGATAAATCAATTCTATCTTCATAAGCAAATTTGTTAAATTCATTTACTTCTTGTAGAATAAGTTTAGCTTTTGCTATTAATTCTTCTCCAATAGGAGTGGGAGAAAGTGGGGATTTATCACGATTAAAAATAATCGTTCCAATTTCGTCTTCTAGCTTTTTAACTTGTAAAGTTAGTGTAGGTTGTGTAACAAAACAGGCCTCGGCAGCCTTTACATAATGCCTTTTGTCATTTAAGGCAATAATGTATTTAAGTTGTTGTATAGTCATTTAATATTATATTAAGGAGGTTATTTTGACTTTTACTTCATTATTTTAATTTGATAAAGAACTTAAGTTATTTACCTATTATATGGTTTAATTACATTGCTTTTATTAAGTTTTTTAAAGATAAAATCTATATTGTTTTTTTATAAATAGAGTCAATTAATTGAAGACTTCCTTACAAACAGTTGTGTTGACTTAAGATAAGTTTTTCTTTATGCAAGTGTAAATTAGGTTTGTTCATTTTGTGTTTTTTGATAGGGTTAAAAATTAATAGAATATATATTAAAGGAGATTAGGGTGTTTTTTATTAAAGTGAAATTGTTAGTTTCAAGAATTCTTTTAAAACTAGATTTAGGTTTGTTAAAACTAATAACATTTTATAATCAAAATTTACTAAAGTTTTATCTACAAGTTAGAGAGTGTTGTTGTAAACAATTGAAATCTATGGAGAAAAAACCTGCAAAGAGATGTGTTTAAAATTATACTCCACCTTAATAAAAACTAATAAGATATCACTATGATGTTAGTTTTTAGTTTCAATACAAATATCTACAATATTTCCTTTTTTATTGAACAAGTAATTGAGCTTTCATATTAGTTTTATAAATATGGTCATTTAAAGTATTAATATTAAATGTGATGATTTTAATTATACCTTTAGATACCAATTAACCTATTAAAATCTTAAAAATGAAAAAAACAGCAATTATTATCGCAATTTTTGCCTGCTCAATTATCTACGGACAGGTAATAACAACAAATGGAGGTGTTCCGGTTGGAGATAATCAGAACTCTAAAACAGTTGGTAGATATGGAGAGGTCCTTTTAGAGGATATACACTTAATAGAAAAGCTTGCGGCATTTGATCGCGAGCGTATACCTGAAAGAGTAGTGCATGCAAGAGGAGCAGGAGCGTTTGGGCATTTTATAAGCTCAAAAGACATGTCGAATTTTACAAAAGCTACCTTATTTCAAGGTAATGGTAAGAAAACAGGTTTAGCAGTACGTTTTTCTACCGTTATTCATGGAAAGGGCTCACCTGAAACAGCAAGAGATCCAAGAGGTTTTGCTGTTAAGTTTTATACAGATCAAGGAAATTATGATATTGTAGGGAATAATTTACCAGTGTTTTTTATTAGAGATGCCATTAAGTTCCCTGATATGGTACATTCTTTAAAGCCATCTCCTGTAACTAATAAACAAGACCCGAATAGATTTTTTGATTTTTTTAGTAATGTGCCAGAGGCAACACATATGATTACTCGATTGTTTACAGATTTAGGAATTCCTAAGGGGTATCAGTTTATGAACGGAAGTAGTGTACATGGTTTTAAGTGGATTAATAATAGAGGAGAGGTAACGTATGTAAAGTATTCTTGGGTAAGTAAACAAGGTGAAATAAACTTAGATGTTGATGAAGCAGCAGAACAACAATCAAAAGATTGGCAGCATGCTACAGTTAGTTTAAGAAATGATATCGCTAATAATAGATT
Organism: uncultured Tenacibaculum sp.; assembly: GCA_938041625.1. Lineage (GTDB taxonomy): Bacteria > Bacteroidota > Bacteroidia > Flavobacteriales > Flavobacteriaceae > Polaribacter. Next base: position 50,032 of record CALISK010000147.1, read on the forward strand.
TCCTCAATGGGATTTATTTGTACAGTTAATTAAACCAAAAGATTTAAATAGTTTTGATTTTTGGCCTTTAGATGCGACAAAAGATTGGCCTGAAAACCAAATTAGAAAGATTAAAATTGGGACTATGATATTGGATAAAAATCCTATTAACTTTTTTGAAGAGGTAGAATCAATAGCAATGGCGCCTGGTAATCTGGTTCCTGGTATTGAGCCTTCTGAAGATAAATTGTTACAAGGTCGTTTATTTTCATATTTTGATACACAACGTCATAGATTAGGGCCAAACAATCAACAAATAGCGGTAAATCGTCCTAAAAATCCGGTAGTCAATTATAATCAAGATAGTTTTTCTAGTGCTGATAATTCTAAATTTCCAGATCCAGATGTAAATTATGAACCTAGTAATAAGGTAAATCTTTCAGATGATGCTGCATATAAAGCTTCTGAGAGAAAAATTAAATTCACAAAAATAACACAGGGAAGTATTACTAAGACGAATAATTTTGGACAAGCTGGTGATTTTTATAGATCACTATCAGAAAAAGATAAAAATAACTTAATAAGAAATTTAACAGGAGATTTAGGGCAAGTAACAGATAGAAGAATCCAGATAAAGATGATTACTTATTTTTATAGGGCAGATAAAAATTATGGAATGAGAGTAGCTAAAGCATTAGGTTTTTCTCAGAATGATTTTATAAATAGAAGATAAAAAAAACTTTGTTTATAGTATTTAACACTTAAATTTTAAATTAATGTAATTATTTATTTGAAGTGTTGAGTATGGTTATACGTAATATTTGATACATGAAAAAAAACATATTTTTATTTTATATACTATTATTAACTAGTACTACTTTTTATTCTCAAGAGCTTATTTTTGATTATTGTAGACAGGGAGATACTGCTGCAATAGAAGCTTTGTATAAAGAAAATCCGAGTATAATAAATAAAGTAAATGATAAAGGGTTTAGTCCATTAATACTAGCGGTTTACAATGGTGAAAAAGAAACAGTTCGTTTTTTGTTGGAGCATAAAGCTAATACAGAAATACAAGATGTTTCTGGGAATACGGCGCTAATGGGGGCTTGTTTTAAAGGATATTTAGATATTGTTAAATTATTAATAGATTATAAAACAGAAGTAAATAGAAAAAATTATAATCAAGCAACAGCATTAATTTATGCAGCTACTTTCGGACATACCGATATTGTGAAAGAATTAATTAAAAACGGAGCAGATGCTAACTTAAAAGATAGTAGAGGTAATACGGCTTTTGATCATGCAAAAATGCAAGATAATAAAGAGATTATTGAAGTTTTAAAATAAATTTTTATTTCATTTTGCTGTGTTTTATACTATAGTTGAATCAGAGTTTGCAACCTACTTTATTAGTATTATATCATAATAAAACCACCATTTATAAGGTGGTTTTATTATTTTATTTATATGGCGATTAGAAAATAAAAATCATATTAATTACAGTTTATTAAAAAACAACAAACTATCTTTTACATGATTTTCCCAATAAGGCCATTCGTGTTTTCCAGAAAACTCTTCATATATATGAGATATTTTTTCGTCTAGTAGTTGTTGGTGTAGTTTTCGGTTGTGTTCGATTAACTGATCATTTTCACCGCAATCAAAACGAAAAGGAGCTATTTTGTCTCTATTACTTTTAATAATTTCAAAAACAGGTTCATCAGTATCATTTTCTTGCTTGTAATTTTCTAGTTTTTCCTCTACAAATAAGCTCATTTGTGGTGTATCTGTAATTGAACTATGACCAGAAAAACCTGAAAATGTATCTGAATATTTAGCCCCCAGTCTTAAAGCTCCGTATCCTCCCATGGAAAGTCCACCAATGAAAATTTTAGAATCATCAGTAACGGTTTCTATTACTTCTTTTATCGCTGTTATCACATCTTCTACAATCCATTTTTCAAAATTAAAACTGTTATGAGGTAAATAAGCAGAACCATCACCCCAAAGTCCGTCAGAAGGCATTGCAATTATTGTAGGCTTTATTTGTTTTTTTGAAATCATTTGTTCACCTGTACGATGAACTCCTGCTTTTTGAGACCAAATCCAAGCACTACCATAAACACCATGTAATAAAATTACTAACGGTGTATTAGGGGCTAGTTTTGCACTAGGAACATACACACAAATATTTCCTCTACCTTTAAGGTTAGGTGTTTTTATAGTGATAAACCGTAAATTATCTGACTCAAATTCAGGATTTGAAATTTCAATAGTTTTAAATTTTGATTTCATATGATTTGATTAAGAAAAAGTAATTACTCCTTTTGCATTTTTTCCAGCTAACATATCGTCAAAGCCTTGTTGAAGATTTTCTAACTTATAAGTGCGAGTAATCATCTCTTCAATCATTAAATCCCCTTTTTCATACAAAGCTTCAAATTTAGGAAAATCAATATCTGGTTTAGCACCACCATATAACGGGTTAATATATATCTTATCCCATTCAAACAAACGCATATCTACCATAATCTCTTCTTCAATGCCACTTACTTGTACCGCAGTACCAGCATTACGTATCATGGCTAAAGGAGCAACGCCTAAAGCTGGAACTGCTGTACACTCAAAAGCATAATCTGCACCTTTACCATTGGTCATTCCTTTTACGATTTCAGCGGTATTTAACAAGCCTTTATCATCTCTATCAGCTAAAATGACATCTGTAGCACCAAATTGCTTGGCCATTTCTAATCGTTGTTCGTTAATATCAACAGCAATGATTTTTACAGCTCCAGAAATTCTAGCCGCTTGAACTACATTCAAACCTATTCCTCCAGTTCCTAAAACTACTACAGAACTACCCCATTCTGGTTTAGCTGTATTAAATACTGAGCCACATCCTGTCATTACTGCACAACTAATCGTTGAAGCAGCTTCAAAAGACATCTTTTTAGAGGTTTTCTTTACAACACCAGAAGATCTTACTAGTGCATATTCAGAAAATGTACCTAAATTAAATGAACGTTCGATAGGTTTTTCTTTCCATGTAGTTGACTCGAAATTTGGATGTCCGCCTGAAATTTTGCCTGCATGACTTGCTAGAACAGGAGAGTTACATTCGCAAATATTTTGATTTCCTATTTGAGATTGAAAACTATCATATTTTGGAGTAGCCCAGTTTAAAATAACCTCATCACCAGCTTCAACCTTTGTTACTGCTTCACCAATTGCTTCAACTATTCCTGCTCCTTCATGTCCCATAACAATAGGCATTCCCCAAGTCAGTGAGTCATAATCGGTATGGCATATCGCCGCAGCTTTAATTTTAACTAATATTTCATCTCCTTTTGGTGGATGAATTTCAGTTTCTTCAATGCTGAAAGTTCCATTTCCTGAGGCCACAGCCGATTTACATTTAATAGTACTCATTTATTTGTTAGTATGTTTAGTTTTGGTTAATTGCAACGATTGATTTTAAATCTGATTTTGGATTAGCTAATTCGATTTTATCAATTTCTGCGTTTGTTTTAATATATTTTGTACCTAGTACATACGATTTAGCATTGTTAATTGAATCTACAGCTAAAAGTTGTTTCCCTTTAAAATACCAAATAGAGAATTTCTTTTCAGCCTCTTTTCTAACTACTAAATCATCAAATCCATCTGCTAAACCTACAATTTGAAGTTTTATATCATATTGGTCTGACCAAAACCAAGGAATAGCATTGTATTCAGTTTCAATTCCACAAATGTTTTTAGCTGTTATTTTAGCTTGATCTACTGCATTTTGAATTGATTCTAATCTAACAAATCGATCATACAAGCTATTATAATGATAGGTGCAATCACCTACAGCGTAAATATCTTTTTGAGAAGTTTCAGTTTTTGTATTTACGTAAATACCATTTTCTATTTTAAGTTCTATTTGGGCTGCTAATTCTGTGTTAACACGAATACCTACACCCACAATAATAATATTTGCATCATAAGAAGAACCGTCATCACATAACACAGTATTATTATCGGTTATTTCTGTTACATTTTTATTAGTGAAAATAGATACTCCATTGGTTTTATGAAGTTCACTAAAAAAGTCTGATAAATAAGCGGTAGTTACTCTTGCTAAAATACGTTCTTCACGTTCTAAAATAGTAACATCAGCTCCTAGTTTTTTTAAAGATGCAGCTGTTTCTAATCCAATATAGCCACCTCCAATTACAACTACTTTTTTAGTAGTACTTGTATTGAAAGCTTTACGAATTCCTTCAACATCATCAGCATTTCTTAGGCTAAAAACATTTTTTGCTTCTTTTATTCCTTTTATCGGTGGTATAAAAGCGCTAGCTCCAGTAGCAAAAACTAGTTTATCGTAATGTTGAACACTATCATCATCTAGCGATACAGATTGTTCTTCATTATTTATACTAATAATAGAAACTCCCAACTTCAAGTTAATGTTATCCTTAGTATAGCTTTCTTCTGGTTTTAATAGATTATTTTGAATACTATCTTCTAATTCTAAATATTTTTTTGATAAAGGCGGTCTGTGATATGGTAAATTTGTATCCTTATCAAACAGAATTATTTTCCCTTGCCAGCCTTCTTTTCGGAGAGCAAAAGCTAAATTTACTCCTGCATGACTTGCTCCAATTACAACACAAGTTTTATCGTGCGACATATAAAATAATTATTTAGCGACAGTTAATTCTACACCATCAAGAGCATCTGATATTTCTATTTGACAACACAAACGACTAAATTCATTAGCATCATCTGCAAGCTCAAGCATATCTACTTCAATACTACTTGCTTTACCTACTTTTTCAATATCTTTTTTAGCAACAAAAACATGACAGGTAGCACAAGAGCAAACTCCACCACAATCACCATCTATCCCTTTTACCCCATTGTTTACAGCTAACTGCATTACATTTCCGGAGTTTCCTTCTAGTACTATTTTTTCGTTATCGCTTGTTAAAAAAGTTATATTGGCCATAATTTATTTCTTATTTATTAAATTTTACTGTTAATTCATGGAATCCAACTTTACGGTTGAATTCACCCCATTTTTCAATATTTTCTCTAGCATCAACTATATCAATAGAACTTACTTTATTTGATAAAAGACTTAATAAGGTTCTCATAATTTGACGTGCATGAGTTGCTCCTAAACAATTATGATGACTGAAACCAAAAGCAAGATGCGGATTTATTTTTCTATCAAAATCTACCTCATTTGGATTTTCAAAAACGTTTTCATCTCTGTTAGCAGATGCCCAGCATAAAGAAACTCTGGTGTCATTTTTTACAGCGTGTTCACAAACTTGAGCGTTTTCTGTAGCTACTCTACCCATATGTGTTAATGGCGAAAAATAACGAATTAACTCTTCTACCGCTTTGTTAATCTTATCAGGGTTCTCTTTTATATCTAATAAAGATTTTGGATGCTCAGCAAAGTATGAAATGGTATTTGTTACTGCATTAATTACTGTATCTCTTCCTCCTGCAAAGGTTAAAATCATGATCCCTTTTATTTCATCATGTGTTAACTTTTTACCATTTACTTCTGCTTGTAATAAAACTGAATATAAATCTTCTCCTAAATTTTCTCTAGCTCTATTAATCTTCTCATCTAAATAGTCATAAAGTACATTTGCTTTAGATGCGTCTAAACTATCTCCTTCGCTTCTAAATACGTGTGTTCCCCAAGAGATAAAAGTGTCTGATTCAACAAGTGATGTGTTTAATAAAATGGTAAGTGCTCTTGATTGTAGTTTAAGAGAGAAATCGTGTACCACTTCAATTTTATCTTCAGATAATACATCATCAATTAGTGTGGCAATTTGATCGGTTAATATTTTTTGATACTCTTCTCTGTTAGGTCTCTTAAACCATCCTTCTAATAAATTTCTAAAATCTTTATGTAAAGGAGGATCAACCTCAAAAGGAATTTGTCTAATATCACGGATGTCTACTTCAGAAGGAACTACAATTCGTCCAGGAACAGCTCCTGATTGATATGTTTGCCAATTATGAGCCGTTTTTCGAACATCTTTATGACGTAAAATCATAGCAACAGGATCTTCTTGATCGTTTATGTGACCTATACCTGAGTTTTTTCTTGCTTCTTCAAAAGGATCTGAGAATTCACTTTTCATAATTATGAGATTAGTTTTTTACAAATCTCATAATATTATTTTGCTAACAACTGACGAATATTGTCAGTTATTTGAACTGTATGTCTTAAATGTGTTATTTTTGAAAATAACAGGAACATATAGGAATATGAAAGCAATTAAAGAGCAACTTTTTTATTCGAGTCAACATTCATTTTTGATATCAGAGTTTAATCAAAATTATTTTGATTCTCCTTGGCATTTTCATAATGAATATGAGCTTACTTTTATTAACTCTGGATATGGAACTAGGTTTGTAGGAACGAGTGCAGAAGCTTTTACTGTTGGAGATTTAGTACTAATAGGTCCTCAATTGCCTCATTACTGGCGCTGTGATACTGCTTTTTATGAGAAAAAACATTTAATAGCAAAGAGCCAAATAATTCAATTTAAGAATGAGTTATTTTTTAATAATGAACTTCCTGAAATGAAGAACATTCATTCTTTGTTAAAAAAATCGATTAGTGGCGTACAGTTTCTTGATGGTAAAAAATATGAGAAGCAAATAACATCTCTTAAAAATGTTAAAGGAATTTATAGGCTGCTTTCGTTTTATGCAATTTTAGAAGAGTTAAGTTTAGATACAAATTATAAATTACTTTCAACAAATCAAAGTTCTCAGTTCTATCAAGCTAAAGACAGTGTAACTTTTCAAAGAATATTAAACTATATTTTTGAGAATTTAGAACATGATATTTCGTTAGATGTGATTGCTTTAAAAGTGCATATGAATAAGTCTTCTTTTTGTAAATATTTTAAAAAAAGAACCAAAACAACATTTACCGAATATGTAAATGGGTTAAGAATAGCAAAGGCTTCAAAATTATTGTCAGAAACAGATTTAACAATCTCTGAAATCTGTTTTGCTTCTGGATTTAATAGTTTGAGTTATTTTAATAGACAGTTTAAAAAACGAAAAGAAATGAGTCCAAGTGCCTACATCAACCTTTATCAAAGAAAAAAATAGAAAACCTCTTAAAATTTGATATCAAATTTTAAGAGGTTTTAGTAACTATATTAATTAGCCCTTAAATTATAAGATGTTATTATTGATTTACAGGTTTAAAAACTCTAATCCAGTCTACTTTTAAAACATGATCTTCAGGAGAATTAGCAATTTCTTCATCTGTAGGGAATCTATCTTTTGCTGCATTCCAATTTTGAACTT
>CALISK010000148.1 GCA_938041625.1 uncultured Tenacibaculum sp.
ACATCTGACTTTCTATCAGAAAATAGGAGTTCAACTCTCTTACAGAGTACAAAATTAAATGCGGGAATGGCGGAATTGGCATACGCGTCTGACTTAGAATCAGAATTTTGAGAGTTCGAGTCTCTCTTCCTGTACAAGTAAGGAATTAGAATTTATTTCTTTCTCTAGAAGATAGACCTGTGATGTAATGGTTAGCATACAAGATTTTGATTCTTGTTGTATAGGTTCGAATCCTGTCAGGTTTACAAATCATGATTTTAATTTATTGAAAAATAATTGAAAGCCATTTAAAAGGAAGTGTTGAGCAATTGGTTGGCTCGGCAGACTGTAAATCTACTCTCTTCGGAGCTTGTAGGTTCGAATCCTACCACTTCCACAAAAAAGTACTGTAGCACAATGGCTAGTGTATCCGACTGTCTCTCGGAAAGTTGCGGGTTCGAATCCCGTCAGTACTGCAAGTAAGTACTGATGTGATGAGAAGTTTATCCTGAGCGAAGACGAAGGGAATCCCGTCAGTACTGCAAAACTGGGAAGATAACGATTGGTTGTTTACCTGCTTTGGATGCAGGAGGTTGTAGGTTCGAGTCCTACTTCTCAGACAAAAAGAGCTGTTAGTATAATGGCTAGTACATCTGACTTTCTATCAGAAAATAGGAGTTCAACTCTCTTACAGCGTACAAAATTAAATGCGGGAATGGCGGAATTGGCATACGCGTCTGACTTAGAATCAGAATTTTGAGAGTTCGAGTCTCTCTTCCTGTACAAGTAAAGAATTAGAATTTATTTCTTTCTCTAGAAGATAGACCTGTGATGTAATGGTTAGCATACAAGATTCTGATTCTTGTTGTATAGGTTCGAATCCTGTCAGGTTTACAAATGATGATTTTAGTTTATTTAAAAATAACTGAAAGTAATTTAAACGGAACAATAGTAAAGTTGGTCAATGCATCGGATTTAAGCTTCGAAGATATAGGTTCAATTCCTGTTTGTTCCACAAAAAAAAAATGTTAAAAAGGATGAATTATGAAAAAAGAAAAATGGAAAAGTTTTAGTGGTAAAGTATTTGAGAAACCTATAATTAATGTTATTGAAAATGCAATTATAAAAGAACAAAAGGCAGGATACCGTTTAAAAATTTATGTGGGTTCAGATTCACAAGCTTATAAAACGCATGTAGAATACGCTACAGTTATTGTAGTATTAAGAGAAGGAAAAGGAGGATTTATGTTTGTTAGAAATGGTAAAGGCACAAAACAAATAGGTATTAAAGAACGTATGCTTAAAGAAGTAACGATGTCTGTTGAAGTCGCCTATGAAATTTGTAATGTACTAGATAAATATGATGTTGATTTAGAAGTACACGCAGATATTAATACAGATCCTAAATTTGAATCTAACATAGCGCTGAAAGATGCTATGGGATATATTTTAGGTATGGGATTTAAATTTAAAGCGAAGCCTTATGCGTTTGCAAGTTCTTCTTGTGCAGATAGTATGGTTTAATAACAACATAATATTAAAAAATGAATTTCCCTGGAGATTCATTTTAAAAAGGAATATAGTTTAATTGGATAAAATTTTAGAGTACGATTCTAAAGATGCGAGTTCGAGTCTTACTATTCCTACAAAATTTAAAATATTTTTTATTACGCAAAAAGAATGCGTAGTACTATAGGATATTTGTAGTGTCATTATGAAAAAGAGATAACGTCGAAGGGAGAATTGCAAAGAAAAAGAGAAAGTGGCCTCATCATAACGGAGAGTATGGTGAGGTAAATTAAAAAGTTCATAAACATATTAAATAAAATATTAAGGAGTAATAGTTTTAAAATAAAAGACTGTCGCTCTATAATTAAAAATATCAAGCGAGTCTTGTTGCGTGTTTCTGTATAACACCATTGTATACAGCTCTACAGTTTTGTATGGAGTTTGTATATGCAACTTGACTTGAAGGTTTCGATTATTCACCAAAAAATGATCACGACTCTAACGGTTGTAGGTTCGATTCCTACCATGATTAAACACCATGTAGTTCAATTGGTTAGAACATTAGATTATCTAGACTGAAAATCTAGACTTAGGTTACACCTTTATGGTAAGTTGGTTCGAATCCAATATTAACTCAAGCTCATCATCTTATAAAACTGATGAATTAGGAAAAAACAATACGTTTTAAATTCGTTCTGCAAAGAACACTCTTAGGCGTACTTTGAAATTCTTATTTTTAGTATAAGTAAAATACTGCTTTTTTAATAATCAGTTGTTACTATTTATAGTTACAATCCATTTTTAAGAATAAAGTAAAAACTAGTAGTAAACATAAATATTTCCGTTAGCTTAAAAGTATTTAGGCGTATTGTTTTTATTAAATACAAAAAAGAAAATTTCTATATAAGAAATTATTATAAATAAAAAATAAAATGAAAAAAGTAAGAATTAACACAGGAAAAATAGGATTAGTTTTCAAAAAGGGAGAATATCAAAAAGTACTAAATAAGGGAGCTTATTGGTTAGGTTTTAATCAAGATGTTATTATCTATGATATCACACAAGAATTTCATTCTAATGTAGCTATTGAAATTTTATTGGAAGATGAAGAGTTAGTAGAGATGCTAGAAATTGTTCAGGTAAAAGATAATGAATTGGTTTTAGTATATGAAAATGAAAATTTTAAAAGAGTATTACAAGCAGGAAGATATATCTTTTGGAAAGGTTTAATAAACAGAACATTTCAAAATATAGATACTAGTAAAATTTACATTACAGAAAATTTAGATAAATCATTATTTAGTAACTACGAATTAAATAAATACATACGTTTATTTGAAGTTTCTACTTATGAAAAAGCGATTTTATTAGTAGATGATGTACATACAAAGACTTTAACAGGAGGAACCTATCGTTTTTGGAGAAATGACACATCTATTAAAATATCAAAAGCCGATACAAGGAAACTACAATTAGAAATTGGAGGTCAAGAATTATTAACGAAAGATAAAGCAACAGTAAGAATCAATTTTTATACAAAGTATAAAGTTGTTAATATAGAAAAAGCTTTGTTAGATAATAAAGAGTATGAAAAACAATTATACCTTTTAATGCAGCTTGCTTTAAGAACGTATGTTGGAGGGTATAGTTTAGATGAATTATTAGAAAAGAAAGAAGATATTGCAATTGCTGTGTTTGATGAAGTATCTAAAAAAACAAAAAATTTAGGAGTAACTGTTCTTAATTGCGGAATTAGAGATGTTATTTTAACAGGTGATATGAAAGAAATCATGAACCAGGTTTTAGTTGCACAAAAAAAAGCACAAGCAAATATTATTACTAGGCGAGAGGAAACGGCTTCTACTAGAAGTTTATTAAATACAGCTAAACTAATGGAAGGTAATGAAATGTTGTTCAAACTAAAAGAAATGGAATATGTAGAAAAAATTGCAGATAAAATTGGAGAAATTACCCTTTCAGGAAATGGAAATATGGTGAAAGAGTTAAAAGGAATTTTTACTGTGAATAAATAAAAATTGTTTGAAAAATGATAATAGGAAGAGTAATAATATTAATTAAAATAAAAAATCAACGATGATATCTTTATCATCATTGATTTTAATATATTTAAATCTCTATTCTGTTAAAACAACAATTACTTTTTCTTCTTTTGACCAGCTCTTTTTTGAGCTTCTTGTTGTTCTTGAGCTTGTTTCATAGCATTATCTAAACGCTCTCTAAACTTACTCTTCTTTATTGGTTTCTTCTTGTTTTCTTCAATTTTAGCATGAATTTTAGCTTCATCTATTACATAGTTCTTAATGATAAGCATAATTGCTATCGTTAATAAATTAGAAACAAAGTAATATAAACTTAGTCCACTAGCATAATTATTAAAGAAAAATAACATCATAATAGGAGAGAAGTAAATCATATACTTCATCATTTTACTCATATCTGGCATCCCTTCTTGCGTTGGTGCTTGCATGTTTGCTTGTTGACTTTGATTCATTTTCATATAAAAGAAAATAGCAACAGAAGCTAAAATTGGAAATAAACTAATATGATCTCCATAAAAAGGAATTTTAAAAGGTAGTTTAGCTACAATATCATAAGAAGATAAATCATTTGTCCATAAAAAAGCTTTTTGACGAAAATCAATATTTGTAGGAAAAAATTTAAATAGAGCAAAGAATACTGGCATTTGTAATAATGCAGGTATACAACCAGACATCATACTAACTCCCGCTTTCCGTTGAACAGCCATCACTTCTTGTTGACGTTTCATCGCATTTTCTTTACCAGGAAGTCTTTTGTTAATTTCTTCCATTTCTGGACGAATAACTTTCATCTTAGCACTAGATAAATAAGATTTATATAAAACAGGTGATAAAATAATTCGAACAACTATAGTCATCAAAATAATAATCAATCCGTAGTTTCCAATAAAACCTTTAAGAAGGTTAAATACAGGGTAAAATACAGTTCTATTTAAAAAACCGAAGATTCCCCAACCTAAATCGTTTATTTCAACTAAATCAGTTCCTTCATATGTCTTTAATAAATTATAATCAGTAGGTCCGTAATACCACTGCATATTATAATTTAATTCTCCGCTTTTTAATGCTAAAGGTGTGTTTAAAGAAAATGTTTTTGTAAAAACACTATCTTTCTCTTCACCAAGATAATCTACTAGTTTTAATTTTGAATCAGAAAAAGGAGTCTCTGTTAATAATGCAGTAGAAAAGAAATGTTGTTTGTATGCTACCCAATCTACATTATTCCCAACTTCATCACCCTTACTTTGTATATAATCTACATCACCATCTTCTTTGTAATAATAAAAAGTATATGTATTTTCTGTACGTAAACTTTTTTCGTTACGAAAAGCTTTTAAATCCCAGTTTAAATTCACTTTTTGTGAAGCATTTATAACAGAGCCTAAACCTTGAGAACGAACAGCAAAATCTATTCTATAATCATTTGGTTTAATTTCATATCGATATTCTAAAAATTTACTATCAGATACCTTTAACTTCATAGAAAGAATAGTATTCTCACCATTTTTTGTTTCTGTAGGAATAAATAATAAATCCTTTGTATTTAAAATTCGATTATCAGTAGTACCAAAATTAAGATTAAAAGATGCATTTTTATCTTTAATAATATGTAATGGTAACGAATCGTATGTTTTATAATTTTTTAATAAAACTTTTGTAATTTCTCCACCTTTATTGTTTATAGTAAGTTGTACTAACTCATTTTCAATAACAGTTTCGCCTTCTTTCCCATTAATAGCACTATAAGCAAAAGCACCTAATTGATTTTTTAATTCAATTTGTTTTAAAGAATCATTTACAATACCATTAGCATCTAGTGAACCTTGTGTTACTTCATTTTGTATAGTTTGTTCTGTTTGATCCTTTTTAGGTTGATCTTGTTCAACTTCTTTTTTACCTGTGTTCATCCACCATAATAGGATACCACCAAGTAAAAGCATTCCTATAAAGGAGTTAAAATCAAATTTTTTTTCTTCCATTGATATATTTTAAGTGTCAACTTGTCATTCTCCCAAAAATTGTCTGAGAAAATCGCGACAAATGTAGCAAAACTACATCTCTTTTTTGTTGTTTAATTAGATTTAATTTATAGTTTATATATAACGCAAATGGTATTCCATTTTATAAATTTGTTATTATTAAATTAAAAACGATGAATAAAAAATATACAATTCAAAAAGCTCCTTTTAAAGTACCTACTACTGATGGAAAAGTAATAGAAGAACATTTTGGAAATGCTACTGATGGAAATTCAAAAGTAAGTATTGCACATATGATAGCGCCAGTAGCATGGAGTGAACCTTTTCAAGTACCTGAATTTGAAGAATACACTTATATAATAAAAGGTAAAAAACAATTTATAGTAGATGGTGAAATTGTAATTCTTAAAGCTGGAGAGTCTATTAAAATAGAGAAGGGGGTAAGAGTTCAATATTCTAATCCGTTTGAAGAAGAGTGTGAATATTTGGCTGTATGTCTGCCTGCTTTTTCTATAGATTTAGTAAATAGAGAAGATGTATAACGCTCTCTTTTTTAATAACAAAGCCTAAATGAATCTTTATATCATTTAGGCTTCATTGTTTCTGTTATATTAGTTTACTACGAACAAATAGGTTGAGAACCATCTGGACAAGTTGAATTACATGGTACATTAATAATACCAAAAGAAGTAAAACAAGCCCCAGTAGAACCACCTGTTCCACCACCACCGTTTAAACAAGGATGTCCAGGACGTACGTGACAAGGACAACCTGGAGGAGCGATATCACAGCCACCAAAACCACCATTAATTTTTTTCTGTTCTGATTTATTAATAGTTTTTCCTAATTTTAAAATTGTTTTTTTCATAATTTATAGATTTTAAAAATTTATTTTATTTATTAATGAACAACTGAAAAACAAGCGCAATTAAAAATATTATAATTATCTAATCCGCTACACCAAGGAAGAATTTTACATTCTTTAGTAGATCCATTTCTACCGAAACTTCCTTTTATTGTTTTCAATTCTTTTTTATTTAATATGATTCCTAATTTTAAAATTGATTTTTTCATAATTTTAATGGAGGTTAATTAATATTATTTAGAATTTATCTAATTTTACCAAGCAACATAACAAGTTCCAGAACCAACTACAATACAATATTTATCGTCTATTTTAGGACAAATTGCAATACTGCTACATATTCCAATACCACCATTTATTTCCTTTTGTTGATTTCTATTTAATACTTTTCCTAAGTTTGAAATTGATTTTTTCATGATAATTAAATTGGTTAAAATAAAAGTAAAGTGAACCTAAGTTCACTTTACTTAATTTGATTAGTTCAAAGACAACTGGTAATTACATTTTTGAATTCCCTGAAAATCTCCCTTCTATAAACTAATGTGATTAATTGAATTGAATTATACTTTTCTTT
>CALISK010000149.1 GCA_938041625.1 uncultured Tenacibaculum sp.
ATATGTATTAAATAGAAAATACGGATTTCCAGGAGGGGAAGATTTTGATAAACTAACTAAGAGCGTCTTTGAATTTACAAATAAAGGTATCAAGCTAAATAAGAAAAATAAAATATTAAAAGGGTACTCTAATAAAATTAATGCTTCTAAATACCCTCCTTTTTATGTCAATTATGTGAATAGAACAAATATTAAAATCGATTCCTCAGAAATAAATGAATATCTAAACAAAGAGCAAGATATTTTTTCAGAAGAATATTTTTCAACACTAATTTACTTTTCTGGAAATATTTCTAATAAAATCGCAGACAGTGTAATAAAAAAGAAATACATAGCTCTTTATGGCAAAACTGATATCGAAGTGTTAATGTTCTTTCTAATCTCTGGTAAATTCGATAGAGCAATCTCCGTAAAAAATCAAAAAAAATATGAAGATGCTATTCTTTTTACAAAAACCAACTTAAATAAAAAGAGAGCTGATAATATAATAGCTTCTTTTAAACAAGACTATTTAAAAGCTCAAGGTAAATGGAATGAAGTTTTTCAAATTAATGAAAATTTAAAAAGAAAAGGCGAATTCTCTTATGGTCATATAAATCATTTTTGTTGGAATGTTTATAAAAACTGTGATGATCAAGAAGTTATTAAAAAATGTATTGATTGGATGAAAGAAGTGACAGAAAAGAACCAACATATACCTATTTAGATACTTATGCTTTTTTAGTCTCTAAATTAGGAAACAAAAAAGAGACAAAACGAGTAACTCTATTAGCTATAAAAGCAGCAGAAAAAGAGAATAAAAAAACAGACAAATTAAAAAAGTTAATTAATGAACTATAAAAAAACAAAATAATATTGGTAATACATCACTTTCAAATCAATGGTAAATTATCATTCCTTTGAGAGTGATTATTATTTAGACTTTTTTAACTTACTTTTTTCTTCTTTATCCTCTTTTTTCAATTCAAAAAAGTTTTCTAAATCTACCTCTTTATCAAATTCTTTTTTACTATAAATCGTATTAATTTTCTCATTAAGGCTACTAAAAATTAAAAGCACTTTGTCTATTTGATTATTTACTTCATGATCTTTTATTGCTGGTATTAAAGTCATGTCTACCAAACGTAAAACTTCATTTTTAAAAACATTAACTCTTGCTTTTAATGCATTTACTTTTAAATCTTTAATCTTTAAACTATCTGTCATAGTTTTAGTTAAATCCTTTAATTCAATAGCTACATTTAAAGCTTCATTAGGGGAAATCTTATGAAATCTTGATAAAAAAACTTTTAGTTCGCTATATTCTTTCCAACTTTCTATCTCTTTTTTTGCTAACATAGAAACATCTACAGATTTCTTATGTTCTACTATTAAACTCATCTTTGAAACCGTTTTTTTCTGATCTTCTTTTGTTTTAACTTCTTTACTACAAGCAAAAAAACTAATAGAAATAACCACAACAAAGAGCATTAATTTTAACATTATAAGTCACATTTTACTTGGCTAAAATACATTTTTTATCAATTGACTTTTAAAAAGAAAAAGTTAAAGCTTGAAAACCAGCATTTAGAGCTTGTTTTTTATCAAAAGTTAAAAAAGAATAAATAAATTTTACGAATTTTTAAATTTATTAACTTTGTACACCTTATAAAATACATACTTGAAAATGAGTGAAACCATTTTAGTTCTTGGAGCCTGCGGACAAATAGGCACAGAACTTACACAAAAATTACGTGAAATATACGGTAAAGACAATGTTATAGCTTCAGATATAAGAGAGGGAAGTAAAGAATTTGTCGATGCTGGTCCTTTTGAAATCATAGATGCTAAAAATAGGTCTCAAATTTTGGAGGCAATACAAAAGTATAATGTAACACAAGTATATTTAATGGCTGCTATGCTTTCTGCAACTGCTGAAAAATTACCCCAAAAAGCCTGGAATTTAAACATGTCTTCTCTTTTAGTTGTTTTAGAGCTAGCAAGAGAAAAGCATATTAAACAAGTTTATTGGCCTAGTTCTATTGCTGTATTTGGTAACACATCTCCAAAAATAGACACTCCACAAAAAACGATTATGGAGCCATCTACTGTGTATGGTATAAGTAAGGTATCTGGAGAACATTGGTGTAATTATTATTATGAAAAATTTGGAGTAGATGTACGCAGTTTACGTTACCCTGGAATTATTAGTTGGAAAACTAGACCTGGCGGTGGTACCACTGATTATGCTGTAGATATTTATTTTAAAGCACAAGAAGAAGGTAAATATGAATGTTTTTTAAATGAAAAAACTCGTTTACCAATGATGTATATGAATGATGCTATTGATGCTACAATACAACTAATGCAAACGGAAAGTAATAACATTAAAACTAGAACGGCGTATAATTTAGCTGCAATGAGTTTTACACCTGCTGAAATTGCTCAAGAAATTAAAAAACATATTCCTGATTTCTCGATTAGTTATAATCCTGATTTTCGTCAAGAAATTGCAGACAGCTGGCCACAAGTAATTGATGATAATAACGCAAGAAAAGATTGGAGTTGGAAACATCAATTTGACTTAGAACTAATGACTAAAGAAATGCTAAAAAACATCTCTTAAAATTAAGAGGAATATTAAAAATGTAAGTATCTAAACTTTTTTTCGTCTTAAAGAGGGTAAAAGTTAAAAAAACATGAAAGAAGTAATAACACAAAGTTTAGACAAAGCAATTTCGTATTCAGAATATAGAAACCTTGTATCGGGTTTACTTACTGAAAATAAATCTACAGGAGCAAATCAATCAGAAGCTTTATACAACTATAGTTTTTTGAATGATAGAAGAATGAAACGTTTAGATAAAACATCTAAATTAACTGATACTACTTTAAAAGATTTAAAAGAGATAAACAATGTTCAAACATGGTTAGTACTTACTGAAGGTTGGTGTGGAGATGCTGCTCAAAATCTTCCTGTAATTAATAAATTAGCAGAAGAAAACTCTAATATAGATTTAAAAGTTATTTTAAGAGATGATAATTTAGAGCTAATGGATCAATTTTTAACAAATGGAGGTAGATCTATTCCTAAATTAATAGCTTTAGATGATCATAAAAATGTTTTATTTACTTGGGGGCCTAGACCTTCAGTAGCAACAAAAATGATCTCTGATTACAAAAAAGAAAATGGTAAAGTAGATCCTAAAGTAAAAGAAGATTTACAAGTATGGTATAATAAAGATAAGGGTAAAAATGTTCAAGAAGACTTTATTTCATTACTGAAGCAATAGTTTATATATAGCCCTTTTTATTAAAACCATTTATCAAAAAAGATAAATGGTTTTTCTTTTGTATATATTTGCAGCAATGGTAGATTTTAAAACGTTATCGGAAGAAGCTAGAATATGGATTTATCCATGCAATAGAAAATTTTATCCACAAGAAATCGAAGAATTAAAAAATAAAATTGAAGGTTTTATAAATGATTGGAAAGAGGATGTAGATTTTATCGTATCATATCAACTATTATACAATCGGTTTATTGTTTTTTCTGTTGAAAGCACCACTAAAATAACTAATAAAGATCTAGATAAACAAGTTGCTTTTATTTTACAATTACAGCAAGAGTACGAAGTTGAGTTATTAGATAAAATGAATGTCTGCTTTAAACAAGGAGAGCACATTCAATATAAAGATCTTAAAGAATTTAAAAAATTACTTAAAAACAAATCAGTTAACGATAAAACTATTGTTTTTGATAATTTAATTCAAACTAAATACGATTTAGAAAATTTTTGGGAAGTTCCTATTACAGAAAGCTGGTACAATAGATTTTTATAGTTTTTTATCTTTACAAAAAAATAACATTGATATACCATTAAAACAATTAGTTATGTTATTTTTGTTAAAAAATAATTGCTTTACCTTATAAACTATAATTCTTTTTGTTCTAATTTTTATTTTAACATATCAACCTATACAAATCTAAAATAGAAACAGATTCATTTATTTTATATGTAATGTAGTTATTTACTAACTTAAATAACTTCTTATGAAAAAACTATTACTTTTCCTCCTATCCTTTTTGCTTGTACACAATATTTTCTCTCAAGATGTACCTTTTACACAAAGATTAAATCCTAATATAACTGTAAAAGGAGATATTACGTTTATAGCAAACAATATTTTAAATAGAGATTCTAGAAATACTCCTAATTTAGCAAAAAGAGACCCGAACACAGGTTTGTATTCTGCATATACAGGAAACGAAAACGCAAATACTGCTTACAATTCTGATTTATTTAGAACAACAGACGGAATTTCTGGGTTTCCACTTGGAAATGGAAATCTATATATGGATTACATTGATATTGATAATGATCTTTCTACTTTTTCTTCTTCTAAATCTAACTTAAACATACCTTCTTGCTCTAATATTACTTATGCAGGTTTGTATTGGTCTGCCATTTACCCATATGAAAAATGGGATAATGAAGCGCCTAGAGCAAGTGACTTTAATAACATTAAATTCAAATTACCAGGACAAGGGTATCAAGACGTAACCGGTGAAATAATTTACGATAATGGAATTGTTACTCAAAAACCATATCTATGTTATCGAGATATGACAACTGAAGTATCTGCACTTTCAAATCCAAATGGGGATTACTATGCATCTAATATAAAAGCTACTTTAGGTATTGATGCTAATAATGGCGTTGGTGGAACTGCTGGTTGGGTTCTAGTTATTATTTATGAAAATGAAACAGAAACAAACAAAAACATTTCAATTTTTGATGGTTTTTCTACTGTTGATGGTGTAAACGATACAGCGGTAAGCCTCTCTGGTTTTAGTACAATACCTTCTGGTCCAGTAAGAGCTAAAGTTTTAACAGCCTCTTTAGAAGGTGATACTTTTATTACTGGTGATAATTTCCAAATTAAAAATAATGTTGGAAACTATGTTAATTTATCCACCTCAACTATAAATCAAACTAATAATTTTTTTAATAGTAGCATTACTCAATATGATAATTATGTTACCTCAAGAGCTCCTGAAGGTAAAAACACTTTAGGTTTTGATGTAGATTTATTTGAACTTGATAATGACAGTAATAGTATTATTACAAACAACCAAACCTCAGTAGATGCAAGATTTACAACTACTGGTGATTCTTTTTGGCCTTTTTTAACTGCTATAGCTATAGAAATTAATGAACCTGAAATTCAATTAATAGAAACTATAGATGATAATTCAGGAAATAACTTACAGTTTGTTTCATTAGGAAATGATGTTTGGTATAATATTAGTTTTCAAAGTACAGGTAGTGATGATGCTACTAATACCGTTATCACAAAAAGATTACCTAATAATATTAATTTAATACCAGAAGATCTTGTTATTCCTACTGGTGTTACTTACACTTATGATCCTCCTTCTGTAAGTAATGGATTTAGAGGTGAATTAGCATTTACTATTCCTGATAATTTAGTAAAAAAGAATGGAGCAATTTATAATATTAGATTACATACTCAAATAACATCTGACTGTAATGACTTTAAAAATTCATGCTCTAATATTATTGAAAGTCAGTCTTTTGCTAATTATGAAGGTATTCAAAGTCTAATACAAATAAACAATAGACCTAGTTCTTCTGGTATAGATGCTTGTGGCTTTAATATCATAGGAGCTTCTAATATTTTAGTTGATACTAGCGGTTGTTCTAACATTAATAATGTACAATTATGTGGTTCGTCTATTGATCTTACTGCTGGAAATGGTTTTGCTTCTTATGAGTGGAAAGACAGTGCTGGAATCACCATTGGAAATACACAAACAATTACAATAACGACAGCTGGTACTTATACAGTAAACAAAATAAATTCAGGAACGACACCTGCTGCTTGTGTTCCTTTTGCTGAAACATATAATGTAACTTCTTCTGGTTCTGGAACAAATCCAATTCTTGCTTTTGCTGACAAAACTTTAACTTGTACTAGTGATACTAGTTTACAATTAGCAAATTTTTATTTATGTGGCGATTCAGATTCTCGTACTATTAACACTCGGATTACAGCGCCTACAACTGTAAAATGGCAACAATTAAATTTACCTTCAAACCCTACTCCACATTCTGGTTGCCCAGATACTAATGGTGCTTGGGTAGATGTAACTAGTAATACAAATAATCCTATAAGAAATTTTTCAGATGCAGGTCAATATAGATTAATTGTAGAAACTTCTGGAGGATGTTTTGAGAGGTATTATTTCAATATCTTTAAAGAAACAATTAATCCAACAATAGTTAATCAAGATATTATTTGTAATACTTCAGGTAATATAACAATTAATAACGTCCCTTCTGGATATAAATACGCTATAGTAAACGCTGGGGCTTCAGCTCCAATTGATTCCGGTTATCAAGTTTCTAATCTATTTTCAATTAATGTAGGAGAAGAAGGAAATTATGATTTATATATAAAAAATGATTTAACATCTTGTGTATATCCTTTTCTTAATCAATCAATCAATTCTATAGATTTAGATATAAATGTTTCTACACAACCTATATTATGTTTTGGAGAATCTGGTAAAATTGATGTGCAAATTAATTCTGACTCATCAACTCCTTATACATACAGACTTTTAGATGGTGCTGGTACTTTAATAACTAACGTTGGCCCAACAACTGATAAGACTAAAACTTTTTCAGTAACTAATCCTAGTGTATATACAGTTGAAGTAACTACTTCTGATTGTATAATTTCTAAAAACGTTTCAATTGTTACTCCATCTGAATTAATTCTTACAGCAATAAATACCAAAGACATTAATTGTACTGATGGTATTATTAACTTATCTGCGAACGGAGGTACTCCAAATTATAATTATGCTTTATGGTCTTATGTTCCAGCTACCACAGCAACAAAATCACCTATTTCACATGTAAACATAGGAGATATTGATTCTTCAAATTTTTTCACTGATACCAATTATAGTATCACTTCAGGAGAAGAAGGTATTTATGAATTCATTTTAGTTGACAATAATAATTGTACTAAAATTTCTTCACCTGTAACTATTACTCTAGAAGAACCTTTACAATTTACAGAAGCACATACAAATGTTACTTGTTCTGATAATGGAACAATAACAGTTAACACTGTAACACCTCCAGGTTTAATGGGCTACACACTAGAATATAGTATAGATGGAGGCGTTTATGGAAATTCAAATTCCTTTAGTGCAGAAGCAGGAAATCATATAGTAGACATAAGAGCCACAAAAAATGGTTCTTCTTGTAACTACTCTCTAGGTCCTATTACTATTAATTCATCTACTGTATTAACTGGAGGGGCTGTTGTTTCTACAAATCCATCATGTAACCCTTCAAGTAATGTAAATTTAGGTAGTATTACATTTACTCAACCTACTGGAGGTACAGAACCTTACACTTATCTTTATAAGAATAGTAGTAATGCATCTTTTTTACGAACTACCAATACAGTTATTACAGATTTAAGTTCAGGTATATATGATGTACAAATAGAAGATGCTAATGGTTGTGTATTAATACTTCCTAGTGTAACTATTGATCCTTTACCAACAAAACCAATACTTAACTCTTCTGTCTTATATAATTGTGACGGTACAGGTAATATTACTATCCTATCAAATAATCCTAATTATACTTATACATTAGAAAATTCATTTACCTCTAATAATACAGGTATATTTAATAATTTATCTTCTGGAACTTATACTGTAAATATCGATTATGGTAGTTCTTGTTCTGAAGAAATTATAGTTGAAGTTTTAGATAATCAAGAATTTTCTAGCTCAATTATTTCTAGCTCTAATACAAGTTGTAATGGAGGTACAGATGGTCAAATAACCATTACTTCTAAGAACTTTCTTACTACTTATGATTATAGCATAGATGGTGGTACTAATTGGATAAACACTACCTCAACCCTACTTACCATTACTGGTTTAAGTGTAGGAGAATATACTATTATTACTCGTGCTTTTGATGGAAATAACTCTTGTGAATTTGCAGTTGGTAATGTTACTATAGAAGAACCAGAAACTGTATCTATTTCTAATGTGAATATTACTAAAGAAATTACTTGTGCCCCTAATACGGGAGCTACTATTAATATAATTGCCACTGATGGTATTTCTCCTTATGAATTTAGTATTGATAATGGAAATACTTTTCAATCTGATCCTTCTTTTACAAACCTTGCCGCTGGTACTTATAATTTAATTGCAAGGGATGTTAATGGTTGTATTTCTTCTTATTATACT
>CALISK010000150.1 GCA_938041625.1 uncultured Tenacibaculum sp.
GTTCCTTCTTCTAATATATCTGTTTGATCTGAGTGAAATCCCATTTTAGATTTTCCATTTACATAATAATTAATCAAACAATTATTCGGTTTAAAATTAAGAGTCTTATGAATCAGTTCTACTATTATTTTTAATTCTGTAGTAAACTCTTGAAAAGGGTAATTAATTTGTGAGTAATTATACGCTTTTCCAAAACTAGCTGTTTTTCTTGCAGACATTCTTTCATCCCATTTAACACCTTCCTTTAGTTTGCTAAACAACTCATTAGGGTTATTCACAAAATCTTCAATTAATGTTACTCCTTTCATTCTTTTTCACTTTACAATGAATACAAAGATAAACTTAAAAATAGTTCTCTCTCTTTTTCTTATTTTCGTACCTGAAAAATGATGGAACAATGAAAGTTTGTATAGCCGAGAAGCCAAGTGTAGCAAGAGAAATTGCTAGTATTTTAGGTGCAAAAACCAAACATGATGGATACTTTGAAGGAAACGGTTATGCGGTTACTTATACATTTGGTCATTTATGTACGCTTTTAGAGCCTAAAGATTATAAACCGCACTGGAAAAGCTGGGATTTAAATAACCTTCCCATGCTTCCTGAAAAATTTAATACGAAAGTTACAGAAGATAGTGGAATTCAAAAGCAATTTAGAATTGTAAAATCATTATTCGAGAAAGCAGACGTAGTCATAAATTGTGGGGATGCCGGGCAAGAAGGAGAGTTAATTCAACGTTGGGTTATCAATCAGGCAGAATACACAGGAAAAGTACAACGCTTATGGATTTCTTCTCTTACAGAAGAAGCTATAAAAGAAGGGTTTAAAAACTTAAAAGACGAAGAGGATTATGATAATCTATATTATGCTGGTTTTTCTCGTGCTATTGGAGATTGGCTATTGGGTTTAAATGCAACTCGGTTATATACCGTGAAATTTGGAGGTTACAAACAAGTACTTTCCATTGGTCGAGTACAAACCCCTTCCCTAGCCATGTTGGTAAACCGATACCTTGAAATTCAAAATTTTAAACCTCAAACATATTGGGAATTACAAACTACCTATAGAAATACTCTTTTTAATTGTGAAGAAGGTCGTTTTCTAAAAAAAGAAGAGGGACAAGCTTTTGCCGATAAAGTAAAAGCTTCTGATTTCGAAATTGTTTCTGTTACTAAAAAGAAAGGAAAAGATTACGCTCCTAAATTATTTGATTTAACGGGTTTACAAGTTTATTGTAATAATAAATTTGGTTTTTCTGCAGATGAAACACTGAAATTAGTTCAGAAATTATATGAAATGAAAGTAGTTACTTACCCTAGAGTAGATACTACTTTTTTACCAAATGATGTATATCCTAAAGTAGCAGGAATTTTACAAAAGTTAACTGATTATAGTGAAGTTACTACTCCTCTACTAGGAAAAAAGATAAAGAAATCATCCCGTGTTTTTAACGATAAAAAAGTAACCGATCACCACGCTATCATTCCAACAGGAATTCAAACAAACTTACAATACAATCAACAATTGGTATACGATATTATTGTGCGACGTTTTATTGCTGTTTTTTATCCCGATAGCGATATTTCGAATACAGCAGTAGTTGGTAAAGCAGATAGCGTTTCTTTTAAAACAACTGGTAAAGAAATTATTACAAAAGGATGGCGTGTTGTTTTTGAGTATAATGAAGCACCTAAAAAAGTAAACACCGAACAAAGTTTACTACCCAATTTTGAAAAAGGAGAAAAAGGAGAACATCAACCTAGTTTTTTAGAAAAAGAGACGAAACCTCCACGAAATTATACCGAAGCTAGTTTACTGCGAGCTATGGAAACTGCAGGAAAACAAGTAGATGATGATGAAATGCGCGATTTAATGAAGGAAAACGGAATTGGAAGACCTTCTACACGTGCAAGTATTATTGAAACTTTATTTAAAAGAAAATATATAGAACGTCAAAAAAAATTACTTATTCCTACTAAAACAGGGATTGATTTAATTGGTTTAATAGATAATGATCTTTTAAAATCTGCTGAACTAACTGGTTTATGGGAAAAACGTTTGAAAGAAATTGAACGAGGAGATTACCATGCTGCTACTTTTATCAATCAGATGAAAAAAATGGTAGATCAATTGGTATATGAAGTCCGCTCTAACAAAAAAACAGTACGTCTTTCTGCTGAAAACAATACTGTAAAAACAACCGCAAAAGCTCCTAAAAAGAAAACAATTTCTAAAACTGTTATAGGAAAAGAATGTCCTAAGTGTAAACAAGGTAAATTATTAAAAGGTAGCTCTGCTTTTGGTTGTTCTAACTATAAAAATGGTTGTGATTTTAAATTACCTTTTTCTTTTTTAGAAAAAAAGATTTCTGAAAATCAATTAATTCGTTTGTTAGATAAAGGAAGTACTACGAATTTAAAAGGCTGGAAAACAGATAACGGAAAAATTGAAGGATTAATTCGTTTTGATGACAATTTCAATTTAAAGTTAGAAACAAAAATGTCAGCTCAAACACCATCAAAAACTAATTCTGATAAAATCTCATGTCCGAAATGTAAAAAAGGAACTGTTTTAAAAGGAAAATCTGCTTATGGTTGTTCTGAACATAAAAATGGTTGTTCTTTTGTGTTCCCTTTTACTAAAATTAAAGAATTAGCCAATGGTAAAACTTTAACAAAAGAATTAGTGCTTCAAATTTTAACCAATCACCACTAAATACAAAACGTTGTAATAAATGAACTATCTCAATCCAAGGGTACAAGGTGTCTATAAGAGTTTTATTTTTTCCATTTCGAGACAAGTTTCGGGGAATTGACCCCTTGGCTATTGCCCTGCGATTAAATATTTTTAAGTACTTTACATAAAAAACTATCGTTATGAAAATAGTATTATCTGTAATCTTACTTTCAATAGTCTCCTTTTCGGTAAAAATTAGATATACAAAACTTACTTTATCAAAGAACTACCAAATAGTAACCTCTGATTCAATTAACTCTTCTACACCCATTAAAACTGAAAATATTTCAGGAATAATAAATATACTCGGTAAAAGAATATACAAAAATCAAAAAATAACCAATAGTAACTTTGTAGTTTCATTTACTGGTACCCCTCTTAATCTTACATTTTCAAAACAAATAGATAAAGATGTTTTAATAAATAAAAATCAGTTTGTAATATTAAAAGATTCTTCCAAATACGATTATTTAAATACTGCTATTATAAAAAAAATAGAATTTGATTTTATACGGTCGAAAACACTTTATTTTAAAAC
>CALISK010000151.1 GCA_938041625.1 uncultured Tenacibaculum sp.
AGAGATGAATAAAAAGCTTCTTGAAAAAATAGAAGAATTAACTTTATATACCATTCAACAAGAAAAAAGAATTGAAAAGTTAGAAGCTAAAAATACTGAACTAGAAAATCAGGACAAAAAGATAGAAGCATTAGAAAAGAAATTGAATGGATTATTATCTAAAAAATAATAACTTATTCTAAAAAATGTTTATAAAAAGAGAATGAAAAATTAATTTCATTCTCTTTTTTGTTTTACTTAACTATTATTCCATTCATTTTTTAAATATCCTAAGGCATTTATTAAAGCTTTTTTAGAGTTTGTAGGATTGAATCCTAATTCTATTTTGGCTTTACTAATATCATAATCTTGATGTAAACCATAAAACATTTTTATATATTCTCTTTTCAATAATGGCTCTTTACCAGTTATTTTGCTGCCTAATTCCATAAAAGAAGAAATAATATATAATAAGAATTTAGGAACTTTTGGAGGTGTTTTTAATTTTAAACCAGGAAACTCTTTAGCAGCAATATCTACACTTTCTTGGATAGAGGTATGTTTTTCATTTGCTAATATGTAACGTTCTCTATTTTTTCCTTTTTCCATGGCTAAATATGCACCCATGGCTACATCTTTTACATCAATCCAGTTTAAAGTTATGTTTGTATCAGCTACCATTTCACCATTCATTATTTGATACACTAATTTATTTGAATAACTTAAATTATGTGCTTTGCTACCAATCATTGCAGAAGGTAAAATGAGTACAGTTCTTATATTGTATCTTTTACTTAATTCTATCGCTAATTTATCGGAATCATTTTTAGAATTGTAATACCAATTTCTTCTATCAGAATTATAACCATTACTTTCTTTAGCAGGTAATTTAGTGAAGTCTAAAGCAGCAACAGAACTTACATAAACAATATTCTTAATTCCACTAATAGCTGCTGCTTCAAATAAGTTTTTAGTTCCGTTTACATTCACATCATAGATTTCTTTTTTAGGTTTTTTAGCCCACATTTTAAAAGAAGCTCCTACAGCATATAGATTTGTAATTCCCTTAAAGGCTTTAACCATAGAGCTTTTATCCATGATATCTACATGTGCAATTTCACAACCAAGTTCAAGCAATACTTTTTTGTTTTTTTCACTCCTGTAAGTTGCTACTACTTCTATGTTTTTTTCAATTAATAGTTTGCAAAGATTGTAGCCTAAATGGCCATTTGCACCTGTAACTAAAGTTTTTTGAGTCATTTTATACTAAAATTATATGAGTCAAATTTCGAGTATAATTAGATCTTAAGAAATAACAAATGTTAGAAAATTTGTTTTCTAATTCTACTTAAAGAAGGAGCTTCAATACCTAAATATGAGGATAGGTCATTTATAGAAACAGCATTTACTAAATTGGGGCTTACTTTTAGTATTTTTAAATATCTTTCTTTAGCTGTTAATTTTTGAAAATCATTAATTCGTTCCATTTTACAAGCTAAAGCATTGCTATTTATAGAATTGACAAATGTTTTGAAAAAAGAAGTATTATTATTTAAAAAATCAAAATTTGTTTTAGATAGTTTATAAACACTACAGTCAGTTACAGCTTCAAAAATATCTAGAGCAGCAGTTCTATTTTGAAAGCTATCAAAATCAACAAAAAAATTCATAGGTTCTATTAAATGATTGACGATAAATTTTCCATCTTCATTTTGATACCCCTTTACAATACCAGTTTCTAAAAAGTAGATATAATTAGCGGTAGCACCATTTTTAGTAATAGATGAGTTACGTGTTATTTTTTTGTGTATAAAAACCTCTTTAATACTATTAACCTCGTTATTATCTAATTTGTGTATTTGATTAATGTAATTTATTAAGCTTTTCATTAATAACAATATTTAAGTTTGTTAAATTAAAAAACCGCAATTAATGCGGTTTTTTAATTTAAATAGAATTATTTATTTCTTATTTTTATTTTTGAATTTATCAAATTTAGTTTCTGTTTCTTTTGGCCAACTATTATTTTTAGTGTCAATATCAGCAGTTTCTAAATCAGGATCTAATACAATACTTTTAATTTCTTTATCAGAAGTAAAAACTTTGTATACTTTGGTGTCATCTTTCTTCCATATTTCAGCAGGATATTTTTCACGTTTTTTAGTACCATCTGCATAAGTTAGTTCTACAATAATAGGTAAAATTAATCCTCCAGGTTTTTCAAATTCTACCTGATACATGTATTTAGGAAGTTTCTTTAACTTTGCTTTTTTATCAGCAGATAAAGTATTTATATAAGCTTCCATATCTGAAGAATTCATATCTTCTTTTTTAGTAGTTAAATAAAGAAGTTTACCCAAATTAGCAAAATAACCAGGATATTGTTTTTTTAACTTTTGAGTTCTTTCATTAGCTTTATCAGTTAAATAAAGAGGTTTAACTTCTTTAATACCAATATCACAATAATCTGTAGAATAAAACCAACCTCTCCAAAACCAATCTAAATCCATACCAGATGCATCTTCCATAGTTCTAAAGAAATCTGCTGGAGTAGGGTGTTTAAACATCCAACGCTTAGCATATGTTTTAAAAGCAAAATCAAATAATTCAGGCCCCATAATAGTTTGTCTTAACATGTATAAACCTGCTGCAGGTTTAGTGTAAGCATTTGGACCAAAGTTTTTAACATAATCACCTTGAGACATTATTGGAGAAAGATTCTTTTGATCTAAACTCATGTAACGTACAATGTCTTTAGGAAGATTTCCTGTATTAAATGTTGGATCATAATCTAATTCTGCTAATATTTCAACAAAAGAATTTAAACCTTCATCCATCCAAGTCCATTGACGTTCATCAGAATTAACAATCATTGGGAAAAAATTATGACCAACTTCATGTGTAATTACTCCAATCATACCATGTTTAACTCTATCAGAATAAGTTCCATCAGCATTAGGACGTCCATAATTAAAACAGATCATAGGGTATTCCATACCTTGTCGTTTAGCATGTACAGATATTGCTTTTGGATATGGGTAATCAAATGTTAATTTAGAATATTCTTCTAGTGTATTAGCTATAACTCTTGTAGAGTGTTCTTCCCATAAAGGATTTCCTTCTTTAGGATATAAAGAAACAGCCATTACAGTTTTGTTATTAATATTAACAGCCATAGCATCCCAAATATACTTTCTTGAAGATGCAAAACCATAATCACGAACATTTTTTGCTTTAAAATGCCATGTTTTTGTTTTGGTAGCTTTTTGTTTTTCGTTAGCTTCTGCTTCTGATTGTGTTACAATAAAAACAGGGTCTTTATATGACTTTTTAGCTTTTTCCCAACGATTTCTTTGCTCTTTAGTTAAAACATTTTTTTCATTTTGAAGTTCACCAGTAGCATCTAGTATGTGATCTTCTGGCACTGTAATTTTAACATCATAATCACCAAATTCTAGTGCGAATTCACTTCTTCCCCAAAATTGCATATTTTGCCACCCTTCAACATTATCATATACAGCTAAACGAGGGAAAAATTGAGCAATTGTATAAGCTCTATTTCCATCAGAAAATTGTTCAAAACCTGAACGTCCTCCATCATCTACAGAATTATTAATTAAATAATTCCATTTTATTTTAAAAACAAATTTAGAACCTGGAGCTAATGGAGCAAGTAAATTAATACGCATCATCGTATTATTTATAGTATGCGATAAATCTCTTCCATCTTGGTATTTTACAGATTCAATTTTAAAACCGAAATCTTTACCTTCAGCCATGTTATCTTTAACAAAGGTTTCTGGAGTGAAAAAAGAGCTAGCACCTTTAGATTCAGCTAAAGGAGTTTGCGAATCTGGAGCTCTCATATTCTGATCTAATTGTACCCATAAATATTCAAGATTGTCTTTTGAATTATTATGATATGTAATTGTCTCATCACCATAAAGCTTATTGTTAGCCTCATCAATTCGAATATTCATTACATAATCAACTTTTTGTTGCGTGTAATCATATCCTGGCGCACCAGAAGCATTTCTTTGGCTGTTTGGCGTAGCTAATACGTCTTTTAATTGACGAAACTTGTTGTCATCTGTATGTCCTGTTTGTGTTTTTTTTTCAGTTTCTTGTGCAAAAACAGAAAGAGAAACAAATAGTACAGAAAATAAGAAAGTAGAAAACTTTTTCATTATTGTGTATAGTTGATTTAAAAAATAGGCTGAAAATTAATGAATTTATATTACCAAAGAAATAGATTAGTATAAAAATTAACAAATTTTTATCATTAATTTTAAAATAACAAAAAAACCAACATACACATATGTTGGTTTTTTGTTGTAAAATAAACAATTAAACTTGTTTACCCCTTAATTTTATTTTTGAATTTATCAAATTTAGTTTCTTTTTTCTTAGGCCAATTATTGTTAGAAGTATCTACATCAGCAGTTTCTAAATCAGGATCAAGAGAAATGTTTGTAATTTCTTTAGAAGAAGAAAATACCTTCGTTACTTGATTATCATTTAATCTCCAAATTTGAGCAGGATATGTCTTTTTTTCTTTTGTACCGTCCTTATAGGTGAATTCAACAATAATAGGCATTACTAAACCACCTGGTTTGTTATATGTAATTTCATAATGAAATTTAGATTTAGAGTTTTTATTAGAACCAAAACTTAAACCTTCAGTAGTATCTTCAACAAATTCTACATTATTATTATTAGTGTTACTTTCCTTTTTGTAGAATTTTTTAACTCCTTTAATACCAATATCAGTAACATCAGTTGTGTAAAACCAACCTCTCCAAAACCAATCTAAATCCATTGCAGAAGCATCTTCCATAGACCTAAAGAAATCTTCTGGTGTTGGGTGTTTAAATTTCCAACGTTTAGAATACGTTTGAAAAGCATAGTCAAACAATTCATGTCCCATAATGGTTTCTCTTAAAATCCATAATGCAGTTGCAGGCTTTCCATAGGCATTGTTACCAAATTCATATACATTATCACCTTTAGACATAATAGGAGCAATTTTCGATTGATCTCCACCCATATATTTTACAATATTCTTAGGGTATCCTCTTGTGATAGGAAAGTTTTTATCATAATCTAATTCTGCTAACATTTCAACGAAAGAATTTAAACCTTCATCCATCCAAGTCCATTTACGTTCATCAGAATTTACAATCATAGGGAAAAAATTATGTCCAACTTCATGAACAGTAACTTTAATCATTAAATATTTTACTCTATCAGAATATGTACCATCAGGGTTAGGTCTTCCAGGGTTAAAACAAATTTGAGGATATTCCATTCCCATTTGCCCATCTACAGAAATTGCTTTATGGTAAGGATAGTCAAAAGTATATCTAGAATATGTTTTTAGAGTTTGTGCAACAGCTCTAGTAGAATGATCTCCGTATAAAGGATTTGCTTCTTTAGAATAGTAAGAATAAGCCATTACTGTTTTTCCATTGATATCAACAGCCATACCATCCCAAATGAATTTTCTAGAAGTAGCAAAAGCATAATCTCTTACATTTTCAGCAAAGAATTTCCATGTTTTTGTTTTCTTAGATTTTTTCTTTTCAATTTTTTCAGCTTCTTTTTGAGTAACAATAATAACGGGTTTGTCAAACGTTTTTTTAGCTAAGTTTAATCTTTCTAATTGTTTTTTGGTCAATACTTCTCTTTCATTTTTAAGTACTCCAGTAGCACCTAACATATGATCTGCAGGTGTGGTAATATTTACCTCATAATCACCAAATTCTAAAGCAAATTCACTTCTTCCCCAAAACTGATCGTTTTGCCATCCTTCTACATTGTCATACACACATAAACGTGGAAAAAATTGAGCAATTACGTAATTATTGTTATTATTTTTAGGAAAATGCTCATAACCAGATCTACCACCTTGAGTTCTATGGTTATTAATATTATACCACCACTTTATTTTAAAGGAAAAAGTAGCACCTGAAGCTAATGGTTTTGGTAAGTTAATACGCATCATTGTTTGATTAATGGTATGTGATAAATTACTTCCATTAGTGTTAGTGACACTAGTTATTTTAAATCCGCCATCAAACGTGTTTTCAGCAAAACTTCTATCATATCTTCTTTTGCTCATCTCTTTAGTAATTGAGCCAGATTGAATATCTGGAGTTTTAGAATCTAGAGCACGCATATTTTGATCTAACTGAACCCATAAATAAGCTAATTCATCTTCAGAATTATTATGGTAAGTAATAGTTTCACTTCCCGTAATTTTTTGTTTGGCATCATCTAAAACAATGTCCATTTTATAATCAACTTTTTGCTGCGTATATTTTTTACCAGGAGCTCCAGAAGCCGTATGCTGATCATTAGGAGTAGCTAATACATCTTTAAGTTGTTTAAACTTATTTTGATTAGTGTGTCCTTTTTGAGTTTCTCTTTTTTGGTTTTGTGCTGAAATAGAAGTAGCAACAAACAAAATAGAGAAAATTAATAAAATAATTTTCTTCATTTTTTAGATTTGAGATTAATTTGATTTGAATATTGTTTCTATATTTAACTGAATTTATTATAAAATTTCCCCAAATTTTATAAACAGTTTATAAGTTGTTAAACTTACAATGCTATTATTAATAAAGCTAAATTAATAAGAACTGTAGAGTTTTATTAAAAATTTAACAAACCTTTATCATTTTTTTTGGTTAAAAATAAACTTTTGCGTTCATTTTTTATCTTAGCTTTAATCAAGTTTTGTTGTTCTGGAAAGTGTTTAATTAAGACGTTATTTTTAATTTCAATGGTATCCACATTCAATACATTTTCTATTTCTAAATAAAAATAAACAATTTCGCCGTCATATTCTTTACCAATAAAAGTATACTCATATTCTTTTTTATTGATTGAAATTTTAAAGTGTTTTTTTAAGTAATTAGAAAAATAATTATTTACATCTTTTATTTCTTTTTGTGTAGTTAATTGTAGATCTGTATTGTAATCTTTGTTTATAGCTTTTTCTATATCATCTATAAAAACATTCATGATCATTTGAACAGATTTTTTTTCTTCATTGTATTCTATTTCTGTTAATGCGATGTAATATTTATGAGCAGAAAAAGAAAAGAATGATGCTACAAAAATAAGGTAGAGTATTTTTTTCATAAAAAATTAAAAGTCAAATATTAGACCAAATTAAGGGTTTTTATTTGTTTTATTAATTTCTTTAAGATAAAGAATGCTTTTTTTTTGTAAAAATTCTATCAACTTGAATGTTTCTTCATTTTTCACAAATGTTGTTAATTTTTTTTCTCTATTAGAATTTATAAAATGGTGAATTTAATTTGATGGTATTTTATAATTCTTTATAAATGTATGCTTCCCAATTAGATTAATTATTTTATTAACAAATTGATGCTCAAATTTTTCTTTGGCAACTCTTTCAGTTAAACGTTTTTCCTTTTGTATTGTAAATACAGGGATTTTTATAGTAATAGTGCCTTCTACGGGATTTGCTATTAGTATTTTATTTTTCAATTTGATCATCGAAAAATCTAAAGCTTTTTTAGATTTAAGAGGAATTATATCTTTAGGAATTAATTGAAGGTCTTTTTCTAAAATACCATAAAGCAAATGTTTTTTTAACTGAACTTCTTCTAATGTATAATCTTTTAAATCTAAATTAATACTTAACGTTTTTGTCTTTAAAATGTCATTGGTTATGATAATTGTTTGCAAACGATGTTGAATTGAAGTAATTTTTAATTCTTCTCCTAAATGAACTTTAATATGAAAAAAACCTTTATCATTAGAAAAGGTTCCTTTTTTTGAAGATTTGTTTATAATATGGGCGTTAATTACTTCTCCTGATTCATCAGAAATAATACCAGAAACCTCAATTCGACTCTTTTGTGAAAAAGATGATTTTATGATCATAAAAAAAGAAGAAGTAATAGTCTTTGCATACATATAAATTAGCAAATGTTAATCTATTGTTTGTTTTTTATATAACTCGACTTGTTTTTGTAAAAACTCAATCAATTTAAAAACTTCCTTATTTTTTACAAGGTTTATTAATTTTTCGCTCCGATTAAAATTTA
Organism: uncultured Tenacibaculum sp.; assembly: GCA_938041625.1. Lineage (GTDB taxonomy): Bacteria > Bacteroidota > Bacteroidia > Flavobacteriales > Flavobacteriaceae > Polaribacter. The sequence goes on from CALISK010000151.1 coordinate 8,061, forward strand.
TAAACTGGCGAATTTTATCTGATGGTATTTTATAATGTTTAGTAAATACATGTTCACCAATTAAATCGACTATTTTTTTTGAAAGTTGATCTTCTAATTTTTCTTTAGCAATTCTTTGCGCTAATCTTTTTTCTTTTTTTCTTGTAAATAATGAGGTTTTAAATAAACGAATGCCTTCAAATTTTTGTGTAGGATCTGTTTCTCTAGAGATATTAACTTTTGATTTAGCAATTTCATCATCTTTAAGAAGAACTTCTTCTTTGAAATTAATTTTTGTTAAATCTAAAGCACCTTTAGATTTAACAATAGCTATATCTTCTGGAGTTTGCTTAAAATCTCTTTCTAAAATGCCATGTAGCGAATGTTTTTTTATTTCAATCTCCTCTAATACATAATCTTTTAAATATAATTTTATTTCTATTTTTTTTGATTTTATAGTAATATTAGCAACATTTATTTTTAGAGCATGATGTTGAATAGAAGTGATTTCTAATTCGTCTCCTAAAGAGGCTTTTATAGTAAAAATACCATCATCATTAGAAAAAGTACCTTCTTTAGAGTTTTTATTAACGATGTGAGCATTTATAACTTTCCCTAATTTATCATCAATGGTTCCTTTAATAAGAGCTTTTTGACAATGAGTTGTTAAATAGGAAAATAAGATTAAAAGAGGGAGGCATTTTTTCAAATTATTTCTTTTTTTCTTTCTTAAATAATTCAGCTTGTTTTTGTAAAAAATTAATCAATTTTAGATCATTACTTTTAAAAGCCTTATCAAAGTTTTTGTCGAAATGAGCAAAATAAATAAAACGAGCTACTTCAGTACTGTCTATTTTTAATTGTTGGACAATTAATTTACTATATAAATTTTCTATAACTTTCATTTTTTGCTCTTTCTCTAGTAGTTTTTTTTCTTTTTTCAATAAACCAATCCTACCACTAATAGTATTAATAATTAAATCTAAAGGAATTAGGCCAGCACTAGAAGAAGCTGTATGAATTTTTCGATCTATTTGTGGAATTTTTTTAACATGTGGATTAAAACCAAGGTTTCCCATTACTTTTTCTCGATCACTTCTCTTAATATTTTTAGAGTCAGCAATTAAAATGCCAGATAAATCTGTTTTTTTTATAGCTACTTCATCTAGTAAATAATCTTTTAAATGTAGGTTAACATTCAATTTTTTTGTTTTTATAATGATATTAGCAATAGTAATCTTTTGAGTATGGTGTTGAATTGAGGTAATTTCCAATTCATCTCCTAATTTTACTTTAATAGTATATGAACCATTATCATCTGAAAAAGTACCTTTCTTCGAAGTTTTATTTAAAATATGAGCATTTACAACTTCCCCAATTTTATCAGATAAAGAGCCAATAATTTCAATTCTTTTGTCTTGAGAAAAACATAAATTAACCTGTATAAATAAGTAAAAAAGTAAAAGTTTTTGCATATAATTAGTTGATATACAAATAAAGGTATTAAAAGTCTTAAAAAGTTTTAAAAGTAATATAAATAAAAGTTAAACTGATTTTAAGTTTATTCTTTATAGTGAATATGTAAAAAAGAGTTACAGTTTTTAACGCAACTTTGTTGCGTTAATTTATTATTAAAAGCAATTTGAAATAAAGTCAATATAAAATATTTAGGTTTTATGTTAAAAAAATATATTTGCCGTAATATTAATCAAAAACCCTTATTAAAAATGAAAAAAATGAAATTTATGATTACTTCTGTAATCACGGCCAGTTTATTGTTTACTGCTTGTAATAATTCAGAAGAAGGTTCTGATTTATCTACACCAGAGGCAATAGAAGAAAATTCATCAGAAGATTTAATTAATAATAATTCTTCTGATTATATTCCTAATCAATATATTGTAGTTTTAAAAGAAGGTACTTTAAGCAGGCCTGCTGCTAAAGGAACAAAAATTGCTTATGAAGCAACAATTAAGTCTCTTAAAAAGGAAGTTGTAACTGATTTTGGTGGAATTAGTTTAAAAAGTGATAATGTAAAAGCAACTTTTGGATATGCTTTACAAGGATTCGTTGCTAAATTAACGAAAGAACAAGTAGCAACATTATCTAAAGATCCTAGAGTAGAATCTATCAAAAAAGATTTTAAGATTTCTTTAGAGCCAACTCAAAACCAAAAGCAAAAAGAAAAGTACAATCAAGTAGCTAATAGAGACTTTTTTCCATGGGGAATTACTAGAGTTGGTGGACCAGGAAATGCAAGTAATAGAACGGCTTGGATTATTGATTCTGGTATAGATTTAGATCACCCAGATTTAAATGTAAACACATCAAGAAGTAGAACTTTTGTAACTAGTGGAGCAGATGCTTCTAGCGCAAATGATAGAAATGGTCATGGAACGCATGTAGCTGGTACTGTAGGGGCATTAAGAAATGATATCGGAGTTATTGGTGTTGCACCTGGTGTAAATTTAGTTGCATTAAAAGTATTAGCAGGTAATGGTACAGGAGATTTTTCTTGGACAGTTCAGGCATTAGATTACGTTGCTGCTAATGGTAGAAGTGGAGATGCTGTTAATATGAGTTTAGGACCAAGAAGTAGATTTACTGACGTAGCTACTGATAGAGCTGTAACAAGAGTTGCTAACAGAGGAATTAGAGTAGTAATGGCTGCTGGTAATTCTAACGATGATTCAAGATTTTATTCTCCAGCAAGAGTAAATGGAAATAATATTTATACTATTTCTAACATGGACAGAAACGAAAGAATAGCTGCGACTTCTAATTATGGGTCTCCTGTAGATTATGCTGCTCCAGGTACTTCAATTTGGTCAACTTGGATTAATGGAGGATATAGAAATATTAGTGGTACTTCTATGGCTGCTCCTCACGTAACAGGATTATTATTATCAGGAGGTGTAACATCTGATGGAAGAATTATAACTGATAAAGATAGTAATAGAGATTTTATTGCTGTAAGAAGATAATATAAAAACAATTAGTTTTATTTAAAGCACTGAAAATAGCATGTCTATTTTCAGTGTTTTTTTATGTGCTTATTTTTTATTCATTTCTCTCACTTGTTTTAATTGTCAAAAATGAATTTTAGAACAGTGTGTTTGTAAAAGGAAAATAAATTATATTTAGATTTTTTCAATATTTTTTATGAAAACACGTATAGTTTTATTTTTTTTATTAGCCACAAGTATTTTTGTTACAGCGCAAAAATCTCTTTTTAAACATTCAAATACTTTTACTAAACAAGATACATTAAGAGGTTCAATTACTTCAGAAAGAGCTTGGTGGGATTTAACATATTATCATTTAAATATTTCTGTAGATCCTGAAAAGAAATTTATTAAAGGTAAAAATGAAATAAAATATAAAGTATTAAAACCCTCTTCAGTTTTACAAATAGATTTACAAAACCCTATGAAAATAACTAAAGTTATTCAAAATGGAAAGGAGTTGAAGTTTAAAACTGAAGGGAATGCTCATTTTATTCAATTAAAAGAAGAACAAAAAAAAGGAAAGGTAAATTCAATTATAGTGTATTATGAAGGTTTTCCTAAAGTAGCTATTAATGCACCTTGGGATGGTGGTTTTTCTTGGAAAAAAGATTTAAATGGGAATCATTTTGTAGCTACTTCTTGTCAAGGTTTAGGAGCAAGCGTTTGGTGGCCTAATAAAGACCATATGTATGATGAAGTAGATAGTATGGATATAAGTGTTAGAGTGCCTGATAATTTGATGAATATTTCTAATGGTAGGTTAGAGAAAGTAGAGAAACATAAAGATAATACCACTACCTATCATTGGTCTGTTAAAAACCCTATTAATAATTATGGAGTAAACGTTAATATAGGAGATTATGTTCACTTTTCAGAAAAATACAAAGGAGAAGATGGAGAATTAGATCTAAATTATTATGTACTTAGAGATAATTTAAAGGAAGCAAAAGAGCAATTTAAACAAGTACCTAAAATGCTAAAAGCTTTTGAGCATTGGTTTGGAAAATATCCTTTTTACGAAGATGGTTTTAAATTAGTAGAAGTACCTTATTTAGGAATGGAACATCAGAGTTCTGTAACGTATGGTAATAAGTATTTAAATGGTTACTTAGGAAGAGATTTATCTGGTACAGGTTGGGGATTAAAATTTGATTTTATAATTATTCATGAATCAGGTCATGAGTGGTTTGCGAATAATATTACCAATAAAGATATAGCGGATATGTGGATACATGAAAGTTTTACGGCATATTCTGAAAGTTTATTTTTAGATTATTACTATGGAAAAAAAGCTTCATCTGAGTATGTTATTGGTACACGAAAATCAATTGCGAATGATATTCCAATTATTGGTCAATATCACGTTAATAAAGAAGGTTCTGGAGATATGTATTACAAAGGAGCCAATATGTTACATACAATTCGTCAATTGATAGATAATGATAAAAAATGGCGTAAAATTTTAAAAGGTTTAAATAAAAAGTTTTATCATAAAACGGTTACAACAAAAGAAATAGAAAACTATATAATAAAAAAGTCAAGGATTGATTTATCAACTATTTTTGATCAATATTTACGCACAGTTAAAATTCCTGTCTTTCAATATAAATTAAATGAAGGAAAACTTCAATATAAATGGAGTAATGTAATTAAAGACTTTGCCATGCCGCTAAAAATAAAAGCGAATAACTGTACAATAGTATTGAAACCAACAGAGGAATGGCAAAGAAAAAATATTGAAGGAACAGATATTATTATTGACAAAAATTTTTATGTTAATGTTAAGAAAATGTAGAAATATAGAGTACGTATATTTATTGAACAAAAAAACGCACCAGTTGGTGCGTTTTAAGTATAAAAAGAATTATATATATTCTTATTTTTCTAAAATCATGATTAAAGAAGAATTTATTTTACTTGTTCCATGATCGTTTGATTGATCTAGATTAATTGTTTCTTTTAAAGTTAATTTATTAGTTTCAAAACTATCAATTGTAAATTCAGTAGATGCTTGTGTTGTTTTATTTGTAATAACAAGTTTATTATTTTCAATTTTCCATTCTCCAGAAACTAAATTTCCTGCAGTATTAGAACTTATTTCTGTAGTCTGATCATCTTTATCTATGGTTACTAATGTAAAAGAACCGTCTGTATAATAATTATTTGGGTTTTCAGTAAAGTTAAAAGTAAAGTTATAATCTTTACCAAAAAATGTGTTATCAATATTAGTTGAAAATACACCAGATTTGACATCAGCTTTATTAAAACCTTCAAGTTTAGTTAAATTCCAAGTTCCAACAAGATCACTTTGATTAACGTCTACATTATTATCCGATTCATCAGAACAAGAAATAAATAATAAAGTAGAAATGAACAGTAAAAGTAATTTTTTCATAATTTTAATTTTTTAAATTTAACAC
>CALISK010000152.1 GCA_938041625.1 uncultured Tenacibaculum sp.
GTGCTTTGTAGTGATAGTCATAGAAGTTATGGGGCCTTTGCTAAAGCAAATACTATTGAACATAAAAAGTTTAATGCAACTAAAGGACAAAGAACTGTAGATAAAATATATCACGTTCAAAACGTGAATAATTTAGATATTAGATTGAGAAAATTTATGGACTCTTTTAATGGTGTTGCTACTAAATATTTACAAAATTACTTAAATTGGTTCTTAGTCCTAGAAAAAATTAAGAACTCAACTAATAAATTAACATCTGTAACTGCTATAGCTTTTGCTTCTAATAATGCTTGGTATCAGTACAAAGAACAACTATTCAATATGCTAATTAGAACTTAGCCTTGTTTTTTAAAATTGATTTTAAAAACTGCAAAGTGTGTATAGATAGTAACTGATAAGATTTCATAATTTGAGCATCGTCTTTATCTTGTCTTTTATCTCTATCTGCAAAAAGAACTCCAAAAGAACTAAAATAAGTATGCGTTAGGTCTTTAAACTTATAGCTATAAACATCACTATGTTTTAAAGAATCATATAATTGAAATTGATGATTCAATTCAGAAGGAATATTCTCAATAATTAAAACCTTTTCAGGAATGTTTTTCTGAGCAAAATGAATGTATGGAATGTCAATTTTAATTAAATTAAAGTAAGGAGATTTTTTTAAAAGAGAGTAATTATATCTTTCTGTTCCATCTAAGCTAACCAAAGCTTTTATATTTTTAATAGCAGTAATGATATTTGAAAGCCCACCAAAACTATGAGCCATAAGAGCTATTTTATTTGAATTGATATTATCATATTTAAGAGCCTATTTTAAAAGGAACTCTATATCTCTAGATTGTGTTTCTACATCTTTAATTATGGCACCTTCTAGTAACCTTGTATTTGTGCCTCTTGAAGGACAAGATATAACTACAAAACCATGGCTTACTAAATATTCAAACAATGCAAAATTCTCTATATATGAAGCTTGTAAGCTAGGAGCATAAATAATTAAAGGATAGTTACTCTTTAAAATAGAAGTATTAGAGTACGCACTGGTTTTCTCTTTAAGATGTGCTTTATTTTGTGGAGTATTTCGTAAATAAGAAAACCAATCTAATAAAAATTCATTGGGTAAGTTTTTCCATTCTTCTTCTTCTTTTAAAGTCTCTAAATAATTTAAAACAGTTAGTTGTTTAGAGTTTTTAGGATCAATTTTTGTAGGGTACCATACACTAACAGGTATGGGTCTATAAATAAACTGATTATTGAACTCATTTTTTATTTGGTAAGTTCTTGTACTATCTATAATAGTGTAGTGTTTATAACCTACTTTATGTTTACCATAGGCTAAATTTATTTCCTTTAATGAAGTTTGAGAATAGATTAATTTTGTTTGTAATAATAGAAAGACTACTATGATAGTTAACCTCATTTTTTTGGATATTAGTTTTTTTAAAGACTTAATAATCCAATGATTGTTAAACTTTTAAATTAAAACGAATTAGGATACAATGGTTTTAGAATTATGCTGAATTTTAAAATTACATGAATTAGCGATAAAACACATTTTATTCGCCTCTGAATGTAATTGATTCGCTTTATCGATTAAGCCTTTATTTTTAATAGTAACCGATGGATTAAGTATTACTTCTTTAAACTTTCCACTACCATTTTTTGTTTCTTCCATGATTCCTATAGCATTGTCTATATAATTGATAACTATTATTTTATGAACAGAACATAAATGTAAGTACCAAAGCATATGGCAGGCAGATAAAGAAGAAAGAAAAAGGTCTTCAGGGTTATATCTCGATTTGTCTCCTAAAAAAGAAGGATCTGAGGAGGCCAGTATCTCATTATACTTATCGTTACCTAAAATGGTATGATTTCTATTATAAGATTTATAATTAAGAGTTCCTTTTCCTTCATTCCCTGTCCATTCAACTTTAATTTCGTATTTGTGATTTTTCATTTTAATATTGATTTAGTTTGTTAATTATTCGTTCTCCAAATGATATTTGATCTAAATTTGATTCTAAAATTTCTAAATGTTTTGTAATTGCAGTATCACCATTTAGTAATTCATAAATAACTTTTTTACCTGTTTTCCAAACTTCTTCAATTTGAGGTAGTTTTTCTATTGATTTTATAGTTAGATTAAAAATTGTTCTTCTTTTGTCATTAATATCTTTCGATATTTTAAGATAGCCATTGTCTCGCATTTTATTAGCCATAGTAATTACAGATTGGTGTGTAAAACCTAAGTTTTTAGCAACTTCCATAACAGATATATTAGGAGTTTCTTTAATAAGTATTAGTACAAGATACCAATTTGGTTCTATATCAATATCTAGTTTTTTATACATTAATCGAGTACTGTAGGTTAATTTATCGCTAATTCTTTTTAATCTTGTAGCTAAGGCAATATATCCTAATTCGTGTACTAAATCATTTTCCATTTTTTAAAATTTTGTATAAAGATACATAAAGCGCAGTTAACTGCGCTTTATGTATCTTTATTTTATTTCAAGAAATTATTTAGTAAGTTGGAGTAGTAGCAATAATGAATGTAAGGCTTACTTTAACTCATCTTCAAATTCATTAAAACTTTCATGTAGGCCATTTATAAATCTATTAGTAGTATTGTCTTTTTTTGATTCTTTTAAACACCAACCAGGTTCTCCATTTCTATTGTAGTTTCCTTCATCAATTAAATTGGTAATTTGCCACATAACACCTTTCGTATAAGATTTTAAAAAGTTATTTAAAGCTGCTTCTCCAATACTCTTTTTTAATTTTTCTGACACTTCAAAAATATCATCTTCATAGTCTTCGTCTATATCATCAGCAAAAGCCATATTATCTTGAACATCGTTAATAATATTATAAAGACCTTTTAAAAAAAGAAAGCGCCCAAATTGTGGAATATTCTCAGTTACTTCACTTAATGCCCAACCCAAAGCTCTTTTAGCACCTGAATTATTCATTTTTTGAAGTAAATTTTCTAATTTATCTTTTTGATTTTTATCGAGTTCTTTAATTCGGTTACGATAATATTCTTTGTTTTCTGAGCTTTCAATATGCTTTTTAAGTAAGTTCATTATAATAAGTTTTATTTAAGAAGAGAAGACAAACATATTAATTTTAGAATTAAGCTTATTCTTTAATATGGTAGTTAATAATTAGATGATTTTACTTTTTTAAGAATTTGTTCTTTTGGTATTTTTCTTAGAATTAACAGTGTAATTTCCTGGAATAAATTGAAAAGTTTTCATTAATCGAGTCCATGTATTTATTTGAGATATAGCTAAAGTTAAAAAACAAATTTCTTGTTTTGAGAAGAATTTTAATAGCGGGTTGTATATCTCATTCGGAATTGGACTTCGAGATAATTTGGTTAAAATATCTGTAAACTTAAGAACTATTCTTTCTTTATCAGTAAAATAAGGAGTTTCTTCCCAAACGCATAAAGAAGATAAACGTAAGTCCGTTTCTCCTGCATTTTTTAATTCTTTATAGTGCATATCAACACAGTAAGCGCAACCGTTTTTTTGAGACACCCTTAATCTTACGATTTCTAACAATTTAAATTCTAAAGTAGAATTGTTAATGAATTCTTCAGTTTTCATTAAATTTTCAAACATGCCATTAGGAATGTCTTTATATGTAATTCGTTCCATATTATTTATCTTTTAATTATGAGACGAAGGTATGTTTGCTTTTAAGCAGAAATCATTAAGATATCTTAAGAAAGATTGGTTTATTTATTTTTTCTAATATCACTTAAATATTCGGGAGTAATATTAAGGTAAGAAGCAATCATGTATTGAGGAACTCTTTGAGAAAAGCCGGGAATTTGTTCCAGCATATTATAATAACGCTCTTTGCTATTTTTTTTCATAAAAATTTCATTCTTACGTTGTAAAGCAATTAACATATTTTCGGTTATTTTTCTAAAAACTCTTTCTAACACAGGTATTTTAAGGTATAACTCTTCAAGTTCGGTTTTAGTTATTTGAAGTACGGTAGTTTTTTCTAGTGCTTGAATTGAATTTATAGAACCTGTTTCATTTAAAAAACTATCTAAATTTGTAATCCACCAATTTTCTATACCAAATACACTAATGTTTTCATTTCCATTATCTTCAACTCTGTATTGACGAACCAAGCCTTCTAATATGAAGTATTTGTATTTACACACGGAATTCTGTTTTAGTAAAAAATCTTTTTTATTATAGCTTTGAATAGAACATGTATTATAAATTAGATTTAAATCTAACTTATTAAAGTTGGCATAACGAATTAAATATTTACTTAATTGTTCTTTCATTTTTACAGTAAATTAAACATGTTTTAATCTGAGTTTTATTAACTCTTTTTATTGATCCATTCATTTTTTAAAATTCATTAATTTTTCTCTATTAACAAAAATTGTTTCTTTAAATTCTGGATTAAGGTGTAATTTCAATTTTCCTATCTTTTTTATTATCAAAATTACATAATACCGACAAGTCTTTTAAAGATCTATAACTTCCATGTATATCACCTATAATTATTGTCCTCATTTTATTTCACAATATGTATTGCTATTTTATTTTTGATATTGATCTATTATGTTTTTTATAAAGTCAATACTAGGTTTAACTGTTTGTGTCCAATCACTAAACTCTAAATGATATTCAGATATAATACTCCAAGAGTTATCAAGTTTAGAATAGATGTACGGACTAAAATTTTCTTTACTAGCAATTTTATTTAAAACTTCAAAGGAGTGATTATTATTTATGAAGCAAGAGAAGTTTTCATCACTAGTTTTTACTTTTAATCTTTTTTTTTTTCGTAAAAACAAGTTTTTTAAATGAGAAATACTATTTATTTCAAATTCTATAGGTTTTAAAGATTTAGATAACTCACAATGAATAGTACCTACATTTGTATTTCCAATTTGGTATGTAATGATGAAATTATTGTTATTATAACTGAACTTTAATTTATAAATTATATTTGGACTTCTTACACCTCCGCCAATAGAAATATTTTTATCATGTAAATAAAATTCCCCATTTTCTTTCTTCGCTATTTCTTTAAAAAAAGTGGTGTACATTAATCGTGTTATAAAATTTTATTAATAAATGATGAGTTAAGTTACGTTGTTAGTTATAATTAAAAGTAGCTATTTTAGAATAGCTAGCAATTTTTTTTAAGATTTATAGATATCAGGAATGTGATTTACTTTTTCATAAGAAATAATTTTAGCACAACTATAGCCTCCAAAAACTAGACGCTTTATCACGAATTTAAATTTTAGGGTATAGTTTTTCTTTTTCATTTCAAAAGGGGATTCAGGGGTTAATTTATTGAAATCATTTTTATTTAGATATAACCATTCAATATTTTTTGACTTATTTTTTAAAAACACTCTTTTTTTTCGAAGCATAGATTCAAATGAATATCTAAAAAAATCCTTTTGACCTAAATCAATCAGCCTATATACTATTTCCGATTCACCTTTAATGGTTTTAGAATAAACTAATCGATACCTTAATAAAACTAAAAAGCATACAGTAAATAGTACAATTATAATAAGCATTAAAATTTTCATTATTAATTGTTTTAATTGTAATGTAGAGATTTGTGTATGAAACGTAACATGTAAAAAGACACTAGCTTATCGTATTAACACCGAGTCAAATTCATATATTTTAACTTATCATTATTAAAAATCAAATTTTAAAAATACATAGCTTTTACAAATATAAAGGAATCTTTTGGGAACGAATTTATTAACTATGCTTTATACACTGGTTAAGTTTATAAAGTATTAAATGGTTGTAATTATTTAAGCTAATTTATAATTATTGTTCTAGCGAATCAAAGTCATTTAATTTGTTCCAAGTAATATTCGAGCGTTTTCGTGATTCGGAAAATTATTATCAAGTTTTAAAAAACTATCTATTAGCTCTATCCAGTCATTTTTGGTATTGTATTCAGGAATGTTTTTTATAACAACAATTTTTACAAATGCAAAAGCTAAAACTTCTTTTGTTACTTTCAGAGATCTTAAGTTTTCAGGAAGGACATCAAGAGTGCAGAATAAAGAAAAACATAAATTATATAAATCTTTATAATCAACAAATTTTGGTAATTTTAGTTTGAGATAATTATAAAGTTTTTCAGCACTTTCTATTTCAAATTTATCGATCAATTTAAATTATTTTTAGACTTAATTTTAAAGTAGATTTTATTAATAAATAAAAGACAAAGAGTACCAATTAATGATACTCTTTGTCTACTAATATGAAATTATTTATAATCATAAATTTTAAAGAAAAATAGAGATTATAATGGAAAGTAAAAAGTAAAAAAGAACTCTTTACCTAAACTATTTTTTTATATAAACAGATCCTTTGGGTCTAAATTTAGAATACCCAATTCTAGAACTATAATCGTAAGAAGAATCTTTTACTTTTACTATTTGCACAAAAATAGGGTCTTCATCTAATTCTGTTTTTGGATTTTT